>JAJQET010000225.1 GCA_021201515.1 Clostridiales bacterium
CGGGCCCCATTTCTTGCGCCGCCAAGAAATGGGGGAAAGAAGGCGGCTCAGGGGGGAGTTCGGGGACTCCTTCGTTATCAGGAACTTTAAGGTGCTACCTATCTTTTTCAGTGGCTTCGCCAGCAAGCTGGCTCAGGATTTTGCTAAAAATATGCCCCCGGCATATTTTTTACGCAAAATCCGCCTAAGAACCCCTCTCCTATCCCGTTGGGCTTCGCGCTGTCCAGCCCATAGGTGGTCTATCAGGCAACAGACGATGTAACTTCACACGCACCAAAGCTGCCGCCGATGGCGGCTGGCGGGGATTGCCGTTCCGCCCCGCCAAGGGCGGGCTGAACGTGCAATTTTATCATCCGTCGGCCGATGAAATCTGACTGTAAGGGTACGTTGCAGCCTCTCATTCTGAGAAATCAGATTCCGATTTGTTATATAAAGCGTTTATTATACGTTTTGTCTCTGAAAAAGGCGGTTTTTGACGCTGAGAAACTGGGAGGGGCCGCCCCTCCTAATCACATCGTCCTGGCTTCCTTCAACACCTTCGTCATCCGCCTGGCCTGATCGTCCACCCGGCGGACCTTGCTCTGCTCTGTGGTGCCGGAGCGCCAGCGGGCCAGATTGGCCTCATACAGCCCCAGGGCCTCTTCCAGAGTCTGGGCCTTGCCGGTGGAGAAGTAGTCCTTCAGCTCGCTGACGGCAACAGGGTAGAGGTAATCTCCCAAAAACAGGAGATTCTTACACTGATGCAGGACGATTTGCAGCAGGTGGCCGTTCAGCCCCGCCAGCATGGAGCGGTAGGCCAGAATCTGACTCTTGACCTCGGCCTCGTCGGTGTTGCTGGTGGCGTTCAGGAAGTGGCGCAGAATGGGGATGCGGGACTTCTTCGCTGGGTGCTTCAGCGCCTGCTCCAGCTCCTCCAGCTTTTCCTCGCACTTGGCGATCTCGTCCAGCAGTAGCTCCACCTCGCTCATGACGGCGCTGGCCTCATCCATCCTGGTCAGCAGCTTCTCCGTCTCGGAGGGGCGGCGGTTTTTGTCGCCGGAAAAGGCATTGGTGATGCGGGCCGTCACTTCGGAGGGGGCCAGTTGATTGAAAATACTCATAGGGACAGTCCTTTCTGGTTGTGCAGTATCATGTGTATTTTGTGCAGTTTTAGGGGAAGTAACGCTGCGGCGGGCTTTGCCTCCCGCAAACAGTCGTGTAATATAATAAACACTCTGTGCTCTATCTTGTAATTTTGTAGGATAACACCGGTCAGACCTTGCCGTAATAGAACAGGTCGCACTTAATCATGCCGTTGTACAGCTTCCGCTTCTTCCTGGCCCGGCAACCGAAGGCGGTCTCAAAGCCCTCGTAGCTGGACAGGATCGCCACCCGCCAGCCCTCCGGCAGCAGGGAAACGGTGTGGCCGAAGTCGTGGTAGAGCCGGGCCACCTCCGCCTCATCCATCAGCCGCTCCCCGTAGGGCGGGTTGGTGACAATGCGCCCATAGGGGTTGGTGGAGTAAAATCTTCGTGCGTCATATTGCTCAAACCGGACGGTATCCTCTACGTCCGCCTTTTCCGCGTTGGATTGGGCGATGGCGATGGCGGCGGGGTCGATGTCGCCCCCCCAGATGTCATAGGCCCGGTCAAACTCCTTGTCCATGGCCTCGTTGGCGGCGTCCATCCACGCCCGCCGGGGGAGGCAGCTCCACGCCTCGGCGGAGAAGTCCCGGTTCAGGCCGGGGGCCCGGTTCTTGGCGATGAGCGCAGCCTCGATGGCGATGGTGCCGCTGCCGCAGAAGGGGTCGCAGAAGGGGTCCAGCCCCTTGTAACCGGAGAGCAGCACCAGCGCCGCCGCCAGGGTCTCCCGGAGAGGGGCCTCCACCCCCACCGCCCGATAGCCCCTCTTGTACAGGCCGGGGCCGGTGGTGTCCAGGCAGATGTGGACCTCGTCCTTCAGGATGGAGAACCGGATTTGGTAGGTCTCCCCGGTCTCCGGTAACCATTCGGTGCCATACACCTGGCCCAGCCTGGCGGAGGCCGCTTTCTTCACGATGGACTGGCAGGCGGGGACGGAGTGGAGGGTGCTGGAGATGGAGTAGCCCTTCACCGGGAAGGCCCCGTCTTTGGGAATCCAATCCTGCCAGTTCACAGCTTTCACCCCCTGGAACAGCTCCTCAAAGGTGGTGGCGGTAAACTCGTTCAGGACCAGCAGCACCCGCGCCCCCACCCGGAGGTTCAGATTCAGCCGGGGGATGTCGGCCAGCGTCCCACGGCAGCTGACCCGGCCGTTCTCCGCCCGGACGTCGGCCATGTGGAGGCGTTTCAGCTCGTCTGCCACCAGCTTTTCCACCCCCAGGTAGCAGGGGACTTCCAGTTTGATTGAATCCATTTTGTTGTATCCTTTTAAGTTATTACGGTCTGTTTTTAAGTTTCTTTACCAGTCGGGAGCAATGCAGTAGGGGCGCACAGTGTGCGCCCGGCTAGCCCTTCACGTTCTGCCGCCTTTTCCTAAGGAAAAGTTCTTTCGAGTAGAAGTTACGCCAGGTCAGTTCTCCCTCACAGACCTTGTCTCAAGAGAAAACAGGGCGGGCGCACACTGTGCGCCCCTACTAGAGTGTGAAAACTAAAACTTTACGTCATTCAACCGTCACAAATTACAAACAGACCAGGCTGCGGCATCACCCCTCAGTCAGATTCAGTGAC
>JAJQET010000126.1 GCA_021201515.1 Clostridiales bacterium
TCTGCACCGTCTGCGGTGAGACTGTCACCGAAGGTGAAGTGATTCCCGCCACGGGCCACACCACCGAGATTCAGAACGCCAGGGACGCCACCTGCACGGAGGACGGCTACACCGGCGATGAGGTCTGCACCGTCTGCGGCGAAACCGTGTCCGTTGGTGAGACGATTTCTGCCACGGGCCACAGCTACGAAGCGTCCTGGGCATGGGGCGATGATTACACCACCGCCACACTCACCCTCACCTGCTCCCGCTGCAACGACACGGTGACAGTGACCGACACCACCGTTGTTGACAACGGGGATGACACCTTTACCGCCACCGCCACCTATGATGGCGTGACCTACACCAAGACCACCACCACTTACGGGACCGGCCTGCACACCATGAGCGACGGCACTACCCGCTATTATGTGGACGGCGAATTCCAGAGCGACTTTGTGGGCTTCGTGAAGGAGGACGGCCTGTGGTACCGCGTGGAGAACGGCATCGTGAACCTGGACTTCAACGGTCTGGGCTACCAGTCCACTGACGGCAACTACTACTATGCCGTGAACGGCGTTGTGGATTTCAGCTTCACCGGCTTTGTCAAGATGGACGGCGACTGGTGGTACGTCCTGAGAGGCAGAATGCGTCCTGACTTCACCGGCCTGGGCCTCCAGACCGACGGCTACTATTACTACGCCGTGGACGGCAAGGTGGACTTCACCTTCACCGGCTTTGTGAAGATGGACGGCGACTGGTACTACATCAAGAAGGGTATGTCCCGCCCGACCTTCACCGGCCTGGGCAAGCAGACCGATGGCACCTACTACTATGCGGTAGACGGCATCGTGGATTTCAGCTTCACCGGCTTCATTAAGCACACCGACGGCAAGTACTACTATGTGCTGAGAGGCAGGGTGCGGAAGGACTTCACCGGCCTGGCCCTCCAGACCGACGGCAACTACTACTATGCCGTGAACGGCGTTGTGGATTTCAGCTTCACCGGCTTCGTGAAGATGGATGGCTACTGGTACTATGTCCTGAGGGGCAGAGTGCGCCTGGACTTCACCGGCCTGGCAAAGCAGACCGACGGCAACTATTACTACGCCGAGAACGGCATTGTGAACTTCGACTTCACCGGCATTGTGAAGCACACCGACGGCAAGTACTACTATGTTAAGAAGGGCATGGTGCGGTTCAACTACACCGGCACCGTGACCTACAACGGCAAGACCTATAAGGTAGTGAATGGCGTCGTTTCCTGAGCTTCTGCCAGCTACCCCGGTCTGTCGATGCAGTGCGCTGCATCGCCGCTTGGCGGCGCTGTTCCGCCTGTTTGCAAGAATCCCGAACCTGTGATTGAAAACAGCCCCCGAAAGCAATCTGCTTTCGGGGGCTTGCGCATTATTCTTCCAAAAACTTCCAGAGCAGCAGTAGGGTGTAACGTGTAAAGCCCCGGATTCGTTAAAAAATCCTGCGTTCTTGCCAAAAGAACGCAGGATTTTTCGTAGAAATGTAAAGGAATGGTTTTTTGTGTTACTGCTCCAGGAACCTCCGGCGCAGCCGGGTCAGCAGCCTGCCGGTGGAGTTCCCCGTTCGGGGGCCGTCCCCCTCCGGGGCCTGCATGGCCTCCTGCTGAAAGACCTCCTGACAGCTCCGGGGGGCTTCGCCGTCCTTTTTCCGGCGGTAGACTCCGTCCGGCCCCATGACCCTGGCCTTCACGTTGTCCCGCTGCAGCTCGTCAATGATGTGGAAGAGCTTCGCCCTGGTCTGCCGGTCCAGCACCGGACAGGCCACCTCCACCCGGCGCTCGGTGTTCCGGGTCATGAAGTCCGCGGAGGCGATGTAGAGCCTGGCCGAATCTCCCCTGCCGAAGCAGTAGATGCGGGTGTGCTCCAGGTAGCGCCCCACGATGGAGAACACCTGGATGTGGTCGGTCAGCCCCTCTACGCCGGGCAGCAGGCAGCAGATGCCCCGGATGTTCATCACCACCTCTACCCCTGCCTGTGAGGCCTGGGCCAGCTTGTCGATGAGCTTTCGATCGGTGAGAGAGTTCAGCTTCAGGAAGATATAGCCGTCCTTCCCCCTGGCAATCTCCCCGTCGATGCACGCCATGACCCGCTCCCGCAGGGCGAAGGGGGACACCAGCAGCCGGTCATACTTCCCGTTCAGGTTGGCGGTGGCCATGTTCTGGAACAGCAGGGCGGCGTCCTCCCCAATCTCCCGGTCGGCGGTCATCAGGCACAGGTCGGTGTACTGCTCCGCCGTCTTTTCGTTGTAGTTGCCGGTGCCCACCTGGGTGATGTACCGCACCTTGCCATGCTCCCGCCGGGTGATGAGGCAGACCTTGGAGTGAACCTTGATGCCCTCAAAGCCGTAGAGGATGGTGCAGCCCGCCTCCTCCAGCCGCTCCGCCCACTGGATGTTGTTCTGCTCGTCAAAGCGGGCCCGCAGCTCCATCAGGACGGTGACGTGCTTGCCGTTCTCCGCAGCGGCGCAGAGGTATTCCGCCAGTCTGGCCCGGGCGGCCAGCCGGTAAATGGTGATTTTGATGGACAGGACGCTGGGGTCGGAGGCCGCCTCCGACACCATCCGCAGGAACGGCTCCATGGACTCGAAGGGGTAGAACAGCAGCACGTCCTGCCGCTCGATCTGGGGGATGATCTTCTCGTGTTTGTTCAGCATGGGGGTGAACTGGGG
>JAJQET010000224.1 GCA_021201515.1 Clostridiales bacterium
CCGGGCCACCCACTCCAGCCTGAAATTCGCCGGCTTCACCGCCGTCTATGTGGAGAGCAAGGACGAGGGAGAGGAGGGCCTTGGCTCCCCCCTGCCCGACCTGACAGAGGGGGAGGTCGTCCGCCTGGACAAGTGGGACAAAGCCCAGCACTTCACCCAGCCCCCGCCCCGCTACACGGAGGCCTCCCTCATCAAAACCCTGGAGGAGAAGGGCATTGGTCGCCCCTCTACCTACGCCCCCACAGTCTCCACCATTTTGGAGCGGTACTATGTGGTGAAGGAGGGCAAAGCCCTGAAGCCCACCCCGCTGGGGGAGGTCACCACCGAGCTGATGGAGGACAAATTTACCGACATTGTGGACCCGGACTTCACCGCCCATATGGAGGAACAGCTGGACGAGGTGGAGCAGGGCAAGACCTACTGGAAGGAGGTGCTGCGCACCTTCTACGCCGGATTCAGCGCCGAGCTGGCCCAGGCGGAGAAGGATTTGGACGGCACCCGCATCAAAATCCCCGTCGAGGAGACGGAGGAGGTCTGCGAGGTCTGCGGCAGGAAGATGGTCATCAAAACCGGCCGGTTTGGCCGCTTCCTGGCCTGCCCCGGCTACCCGGAGTGTACCTTCACCAAGCCGCTGGTCATTGAAATGCCGGGCAAGTGCCCCAAGTGCGGCAGCCGCATCCTGAAAAAGACCAGCCGCAACGGCTACACCTATTACGGCTGCGAGCATAACCGCAGCGTCAACGGCCCAGTCTGCGACTTTATGACCGGGGACGTGCCCACTAAGGAGAACTGCCCCGTCTGCGGCAAGACCATGTTCAAGCTGTCCGGCAAGGGGGCGAAGAAGCCCTTCTGCGTCACGCCGGACTGCCCCAACTACCTGCCGGAGGACCAGCGGGGCTACCGGAAGAAGAAAACGGAGGCCGCCGATACGGAGACGGTCAGCGGCATCGCGGCGGACGCCGTCGCCGAACCGACGGCAACGAAATCGTCCGCCGGGACGAAACAGACCGCCGCTGCTGCGAAGAAAACCGATACCACCACAAAAAAGCGCACGTCTGGCACGAAAAAAAGCACATCCGGCACGAAGAAGGCCGCGTCCACCAAGACTGCCTCCGCCGACAAGCCCAAGCGGCAGCTGACGGAGGCCCAGAAGGCGGCGCTGGCCAGAGGCCGGGAGATTGCGAAAGCCAACCGGGAGGCCGCAAAGCAGGCCAAAGCGCCGGGAACGGAGGAGTAAATGGAGCCTGTCATTGTCATTGGCGCGGGGCTGGCCGGTTCCGAGGCCGCCTGGCAGCTGGCCCGGCGGGGCATCCCCGTGGACCTGCGGGAGATGAAGCCGGAGAAGATGACCCCCGCCCACAAAAGCCCGGACTTTGCCGAGCTGATCTGTTCCAACAGCCTCCGGGCCAATAATGTGGAAAACGCCGTGGGCCTGCTGAAAGAGGAGATGCGCCGCTGCGGCTCCCTGATTATGGCCTGCGCCGATGCCACCGCCCTCCCGGCGGGGGGCGCCCTGGCGGTGGACCGGGAGGCCTTCGCCCGGAAGGTGACGGAGGCCGTCCGCAGCCATCCCAACATCACGGTGAAGGCAGGCGAGGTGACGGCCATCCCCCCGGAGGGGACGGTGCTGGTGGCCTCCGGCCCCCTGACCTCCGACCCCCTGGCGGAGGACATTGCCCGCCGTTTCCCCCAGGAGGAATACCTCCACTTCTTCGACGCGGTGGCCCCCCTGGTGTCCTTCGAGAGCATTGACATGGACAAGGCCTGGTTCGCCAGCCGCTACGACAAGGGCACCCCGGACTATATCAACTGCCCCATGAGCCGGGAGGAATACGACGCCTTCTGGCTGGCCCTGTGCAGCGCGGAGGAGGCCAAACTCCACGGCTTTGAGGATAAGACCGTCTTTGAAGGCTGTATGCCGGTGGAGGTCATGGGCCGGAGGGGCCATGACACCCTGTGCTACGGCCCGTTGAAGCCGGTGGGCCTCCCCGACCCCCGGACGGGGAAGGAGCCTTACGCGGTGGTGCAGCTGCGCAAGGACAACGGGGAAGGCTCCATCTATAATATGGTAGGCTTCCAGACCCACCTGACCTGGCCGGAGCAGCGGCGGGTATTCCGCATGATTCCCGGTCTGGAGCAGGCGGAGTTCCTCCGGTACGGGGTCATGCACCGGAACACCTATCTGAACTCCCCCCGCCTGCTGAACCGCTACTATCAGGTGGCGGAGGAGCCGAGGCTGACCTTCGCCGGGCAGATGACCGGCGTGGAGGGCTATGTGGAGTCCGCCGCCTCCGGCCTGGTGGCCGGGACGGAGCTGGCCCACCGCCTGCTGGGGCAGCCGCCGGTGGACTTTCCCGCCGAGACGGCCCTGGGGGCGCTGGCCCGCTACGTCAGCAACCCCACCGTCACCGACTTCCAGCCCATGAACGTCAACTTCGGCATCATTCCCCCGCTGGAAAAAAAGGTGCGAGGCGGCAAGCGGGCAAAAAATGCCGCCCTGGCGGGCCGGGCGCTGGAGGCTCTGGCAAAGCTGGAGCTGTGACGTATCACACGGAGAGAGGCCATATGCAGGAAGCCCCGGCCTCTCCCCGTACCCCCGTCACCCCTGGGGGTGGGCATGATGCGTTCCGCACGGGAACGCCTTATGCGCGCCCCTTACA
>JAJQET010000229.1 GCA_021201515.1 Clostridiales bacterium
TTGCGGCTCCGGCCGCCGTGGGCGGGTCTAAGGAGCCCGACGACGCCGACGTGTTGGAGGGCCATGCCGGTCCCCGCGTCGCCCTGAACAAGCCTCCTGTGGGCGGCCCTGATGGGGATTTGCCCATGGAGCCCCCCTCCCTGGGCGATATGCTGACCCGTCCGCCTAAGGGCGTTCCCGCGCCTCCTCCCTTCGTCCCCGCCACCGTCATCCTCCAAGGCAAGGACAAGACTGCCTGGCTCTCCTGGGACGGTCAGCAGGCCACCATCTCCGACCTGGACAGCTATGTGCTGAGCCATCGCCGCCGCATGAAGCCCTGCACCGCCTTCGACACCCTGAACTGCGACAGCGGCGAGAACAAGGTGTACGGCACAGCCACCCAGCCCACCTTCCACTTTGACGATACGGTTGGCCCCCTCATCGCCGCCCTGGCGGAGCAGTTCCCGGAGGAGTACGGGCGCTACTATGCCGGTTATGCCACAGACGTCCAGGATGAAGCGCTGGCCCAGCGGAAGTACCTCAACAACCCGATGAACTACATCGGCACTGAGGAGCCCTGCGACCAGGCCAAGTTCTACCGCATCCGTGTGGGTGCCAGCGACGCCGATACCTCCTTCTCCATCAGCATGACGCTGGCGCTGAAGCTGGCCAACGCCGGAAAGCCGGTGGACTACGCCCTGGTGTGGGATCAGCCTCACAGCGAAGCGGACTACGCCGGTGAGGTCTGCGACTGGATTGAATCGGTCTGTGACCGGTAATCGGTAACCGGAAACGCGGAGGTCATCCCTCCGCGTCCTTCCGGGCCAGCGCCGCCTGATAAAGCTCGTTCTTCGGCAGGCCGCTCTCCTGGGCCACCTGACGGGCGGCGTCTTTTAGGCGCAGACCCTGCGCCTCCTGGAGCTGGCGCACCCGCGCGGCTCCCTCCTCCAACGTCAGCGGAGGGGCCTCCTCCGGCGCTTCGGCCCCCTCGACCACCAGCACGAACTCCCCTCTGGGCGGGTTCTCCCGGTACCAGGCGCTGGCCTCCCCCAGGGTGGTGCGGCGCACCTCCTCGTGGAGCTTGGTCAGCTCCCGGCACAGGGCCACCCGCCGCTGTGGGCCGAAGGTCTCCTGCAGGTCGCTGAGGGTGGCGCAGAGCTTATGGGGCGCTTCGTAAAAAATCATCGTGCGGACTTCTCCCCGGAGGGCATCCAGGTGTGCCCTCCGGTTCTTTTTGTTTGTAGCCAGAAACCCCTCAAAGGTGAACCGCCCTGTGGGCAGGCCGGAGACCGCCAGCGCCGTCACCAGGGCGCAGGGGCCGGGGATGGCCACCACGGGGATACCGGCCTCGGCGCACAGCCGCACCAGATCCTCCCCGGGGTCGCTGATGGCCGGGGTGCCTGCGTCGGTGACCAGGGCGCAGCTCTCCCCTTCCATCAGCCGGTTCACAATGGCGGGGCCGCTGGTATCCACATTGTGTCGATAGTAGCTGACCAGAGGCTTGTGAATGTCCAGATGGTTCAGCAGTTTCAGGGAGACCCTGGTATCCTCCGCCGCAATGAAGTCCACCTCCCTCAGCGTGTCCGCCATGCGGGGGCTGATGTCCCCCAGGTTGCCGATGGGCGTCGGCACCAGATAGAGTGTTCCTGCCATAATTACCCTCCAGTTTCCTCGTTTAACAACAAGACCGGCTCCACCGTCAGCCCCCTGCCGCCCTGTCGGACCCCTTCCGCCAGGGCCAGCCGTGGGCTGCGGCCGGGGGCGGACTGCACCAGCTGCAACCGCTTCGGTTCGACAGACGCCTCCCGCATGGCCTCGAACAGGTCCGCCAGCCGCTCCGGGCGGAGGCAGACCGCCAGCCGCCCGCCGGTTTTCAGCCGCCGCCCCGCCGCCCGGCACAGCTCCGGCAGGGTGCAGCACAGCTCCGTCCGAGCAATGCCCCGGTTCCCCGTGGCCACATAGCCCGTCTCCGGGGCGAAGTAGGGCGGGTTGGAGATGACAAGGTCGTAATGTCCCTCGGCCAGCCAGCCCGGTGCCCGCAGGTCGCCCTGCACAACCGTTCCGGTCAGGCCGTTTGCCCGGAGGTTTTCCCCGGCCAGCGCCGCCGCCTCGGGGACGCACTCAATGCCGTCCAGCGTCAGGCCGTCCGCCCGCTCCGCCAGCAGCAGGGGCAGCACCCCCACGCCGCAGCCCAGGTCCAGCACCCGCCAGCCGCTGCGGAGGGTAGCGAACCGGGCCAGGCGCACCGCGTCCGTCCCCAGCTTCGGGAGGCCGTCCCGCTGGCGCAGGGTATAGCGGCCCAGATGTTCCAACGTTTCCATAGGCAAAATTCCCCTGTCCTTTGCTTCATTGGCCTCCATTGTAGCATACCGGCGGGGGTTTTTCCACCGCTTTTTTCCCGGCTGGCAGGGTTGTCATTTCCATGGCGGCTGTGCTATACTAAGGAAAATCAACGAAAAGGAGCGCCTTTCCCATGCCTATAGACCGCATTTCCAGCTTCACCGTGGACCATGACCTGCTGAAGCCGGGCATTTATATTTCCCGCATCGACGGGGACGTGATTACCTACGACCTGCGCACCTGCACCCCCAACGCCGGGATGTATATGGATAACTGCACCATGCACTCCGTGGAGCATTTGGTTGCCACCTTCATCCGGACCTCCGAGCTTGCCCCCG
>JAJQET010000153.1 GCA_021201515.1 Clostridiales bacterium
CGGAGGAGAGTTCTTCGAATTCCGGTTCGTCCAACTCTTCCAACTCCTCTAATTCCTCCAGTTCGTCCAACTCCTCCAGTTCGTCCAACTCCTCCAGTGTCACCGGCAGCGATGTGGTGGCCTACGCCCTGCAATTCGTGGGGAATCCCTATGTCTGGGGCGGCACCAGCCTGACGGAGGGGTGCGACTGTTCCGGCTTTACCATGCAGGTCTACGCCCACTTTGGCTACTCCCTGCCCCACTACTCCGGCTCCCAGGCCTCCTGCGGCGTGGGTGTGTCCTACAGTGAGGCGGAAGAAGGCGACCTGATTTGCTACAGCGGCCATGTGGGCATTTACATCGGCAACGGCCAGATGGTCAGCGCCCTGGGGGAGGACTACGGCATTGTCATCAGCTCGGTGAACACCAGCCGCATCGTGGCGGTGCGCCGCATCCTGGGCTCCTGACGAACATCCTGACATATAGAACCGCTCCGTGAAGCTTGTTCACGGAGCGGTTTTTTGCCGCGCAAAGCCGCGCCACGGGGTTCCGTGGCGCGGCTGAATTGTTTTTTGGGGGAATTGTTACTTGCTGGCCTTGATTGCCTTAATTTCCGCCACCAGCTGGGGCACCACGGTGAACAGGTCGCCCACGATGCCGTAGTCTGCCACCTGGAAGATGGGGGCAGAGTCGTTCTTGTTGATGGCGATGATGGTCTCGGAGTCCTGCATACCGGCGGTGTGCTGGATGGCGCCGGAGATGCCCAGGGCCACATAGACCTTGGGATGCACCGTCTTGCCGGTCTGGCCCACCTGATGGTCAGAGGACAGCCAGCCTGCGTCCACCACAGCGCGGGAGGCGCCCACCACGCCGCCGCCCAGGGCGTCCACCAGCTGTTGGGCCAGCTCCAGGCCCTTGTCCACATCCTTGCCGATGCCGCGGCCCACGGAGACGATGATGTCCGCGCCGATCAGGTCCACCAGCTTGCCGGCGGACTTCTTGATCTCCAGCACTTCCACGCCCAGGTCCTCCGGCTTCAGGTCGGCGGTGACGTTCTCCACGACGGTCCTGGCAGCGCCGGCCTCGTCGAACTCCTGGGTCTGCATGACGCCGGGGCGGACGGTGGACATCTGCGGACGGAACCGGGGGCAGATGATGGTGGCCATCAGGTGGCCGCCGAAGGCCGGACGGGTCATCTTCAGGTTGCGATCCTCATAGTTGAAGGTCTGCTTGCTCATGTCCAGAGAGGAGCTTTCCGTCAGGAACTGAACGTACTTGCCGGTGTCGATATCCAGATGGGTGGCGTCGGCGGTGAGGCCGGTGTGGAGCCGGGCGGCGCAGCGGGGACCCAGGTCACGGCCCAGGTTGGTGGCGCCGATGAGGATGATCTCCGGCTTCTTCTCCATCACCAGGTCGCACAGGGCCTTGGTGTAAGCGCCGGTGGTGTAGTCCTTCAGCAGGGGATCGTTGCAATAATACACCCGGTCAGCGCCGTAGCCGCCCAGGGCCTTGATATACTGTTCGGGAATGTCGCTGCCCAGGACGACGCCGCACAGCTCCACACCCAGGTCGTTGGCCAGCTTGCGGCCCTCGCTGAGCAGCTGGTAGCTAATGGACTGAATCACGCCATCCCGCTGCTCGCACAGTACCCAAACGCCGTGGAACGCGGCGGTATCGGTGAAATTGTATTCAGACATTCTATATGCTCCTCTCTCAGATCAGATGCTTGCTGTCCAGGATGCCGGCCAGCTCGGCGGCGTCCTTTACCATGGTGCCTGCGCCCTTCTGGGGAGGCGTGAAGCTCTTGAACACGTTGGTGGGAGAGCCCTTCAGGCCGATGGTGTCGGTCTCGATCAGGGGGTCGTCCTTCAAAGCCTCGTAGTCCATGACCTCCAGGGGCTTGTCATAGCACTCGAAGATGCCGGGGACGGACATATACCGGGGGGTGTTCAGCTCCTTGATGCAGGTCAGCAGGCAGGGGGTCTGGACCCTGACCATCATGTAGCCGTCCTCTAGCATACGCTTGCAGATCAGGGCGTCGCCGTCCTGCTGGATGCCTGCCACATAGGAGACCTGGGGCAGGTGGAGCTTCTCGGCGATCTGGGGGCCCACCTGGGCGGTGTCGCCGTCGATGGCCTGACGGCCGCAGAACACCACATCGCCCTGCTCCACGCCGATCTTGTTGATGGCGGCGGCGATGATCTGAGAGGTGGCGAAGGTGTCGGAGCCGCCGAACTCACGGCCGGAGATCAGCACGGCCCGGTCAGCGCCCCTGGCGATGCACTCCCGGAGCATATCCTCTGCGGTGAAGGGGCCCATGGAGACGGCGATGACCTCGCAGCCGGTGGACTCCTTCAGCTCCAGCGCGGCCTCCAGGGCGGACAGGTCGTCCGGGTTGGTGATGGTGGCCATGGACGCACGATCCAGGGTACCGTCCGGCTTCACGGCCACCTTGCCGGAGGTATCGGGAACCTGTTTTACACAAACAATCGCTTTCATTGTCAAAGTCCTCCTTTATTTCAGCAGGTCGCCGGAAATGACCATCATCTGGACTTCGCTGGTGCCTTCGTAGATTTCGGTGATCTTGGCGTCCCGCATCATGCGCTCCATGGGATAGTCACGGGTGTAGCCGTAGCCGCCGAACAGCTGCAGGCAGCGGCGGGTCACGTCGCTGGCG
>JAJQET010000015.1 GCA_021201515.1 Clostridiales bacterium
GGCCCAGCTGCGTGGCCTGCGGCCACTGCACCGAGGGGAAGATGTCCTGCGGCAAAATGCAGGAGGTGCAGGAGAAGTACCGCGCCATTAAGGAATCCGCGGCAATCGACCGGACCTGAAAGGCGGCGGCGGGATGAATATACAGATTTTCGGCAAGTCCAAGTGCTTTGACACCAAGAAGGCCCAGCGCTATTTTAAGGAGCGGCGCATCCGCTTTCAGAACGTGGACATTTTAAAATATCCCATGAGCCGGGGAGAGCTGACCAGCGTCATCCGGGCGGTGGGCTTTGACGCCGTCATCGACCCGAAACACCCGGACGCCAAAGGGCTGTCCTACCTGGCCTATGATGAGCAGAAGCTGGAGCATCTGCTGGAGGACCCCCGGCTGCTCCGCACCACCTGCTGGCGGTGAACGTGGTGACGTTTTGCCTGTATGGTCTGGACAAGTCCAGGGCCAGGCGGGGCGCATGGCGTATTCCGGAACGGGTGCTGCTGACGGCGGCCTTCGTCGGGGGCTGCGTGGGGGCGCTGCTGGGGATGCAGGTGTTCCGTCACAAGACGCGGCATGGGACGTTCCAGACGCTGGTGCCCCTTTCCTGCGTCCTCTGGTGCGTCATTCTGGTGCTGCTCTGGCGGGTGCTGGGGTGAGAAAACAGCAAAGCTATCCTGTCTGTGGGATGTAAAAAAATTCAGCGGCGCCGCAACGGCTGCCGCTGTTTTGCGTCTTTCAGAGTAAGAACACCCCCTCACCGGGGAGGAAACGGAGGAATCAGAACATGAAGAAGTCCATCACCATTTTCACCGCAGCCCTTGCGCTGCTGGTGGGCCTGGCCGTGGGGCTGATGATTGGGCGGAACACCGCCCAGAGCGCCGCCGGCACCACCTTTTACGCCACCATTGACGGGGTCAATCAGGATTACAGCAGCCTGACCGTCACCGGCCTGGAGGTCAACAACGTCAACTTCCGGGGCAGCTTCTCCTTCTCGGCGGAGGACGCGGCGCTGGAGTGGCGGGGCACAGAGCTGACCTTTGACGAGCTGCGGGAAGGGCAGACCGTCTCCGTCACCTTCACCGGCGACGTCTCGGAGACGGACCCGGCGGGCCTCAGCGGGGTCGTCCGGGTGGAGCTGCTGGACGACAGCAAGTGACAAGTGACAAAAACAGCGCCGGAGCCTGACGGTTTGTCAGGCTCCGGCGCATTGCACTTTCTGCGGGGCCGCTCCCTCACAGATTCAGCTCCAGCTCCACCGGGCAGTGGTCGCTGCCGAACAGCTCAGTATGGATCCTGGAGTCCCCGATTTCCGGCGCCAGCCGGTCGGACACGATGAAGTAGTCAATACGCCAGCCTGCGTTGTTCTCTCTGGCGTGGAAGCGGTAGCTCCACCAGGAATAGGCCCCCGTCAGCTCCGGGTACAGGTAGCGGAAGGTGTCGGTGAAGCCGCTGTGCAGGAGTTGGGTCATCTTCTCCCGCTCCTGGTCGGAGAAGCCCGCATTGCCCCGATTGGTTTTGGGGTTTTTCAGGTCGATCTCCTCATGGGCCACGTTCAGGTCGCCGCAGTACACCACCGGCTTCACCCGGTCCAGCCCCATCAGGTAGGCCCGGAGGTCGTCCTCCCATTCCATCCGGTAGTCGATGCGCCGCAGGCCGTCCTGGCTGTTGGGGGTGTAGCAGCAGACGAAGTAGAACCCCTCAAACTCCAGGGTGATGAGCCGCCCCTCATGGTCGTGGGCGTCGATGCCCATGCCGTAGCGGACGGACAGGGGGCGCAGCCGGGTGAACACCGCCGTGCCGGAGTAGCCCTTCTTCTCGGCGGAGTTCCAGTACTGCTCATAGCCCGGCAGCTCCAGCGTCACCTGCCCTGGCTGCAGCTTCGTCTCCTGGAGGCAGAAGATGTCGGCGTCCAGACCGTCAAACGCCTCCTGGAAGCCCTTTTTCAGACAGGCCCGCAGGCCGTTCACATTCCATGAAACCAGTTTTAGCATGGGCAAACCCCTCTCTTTTCTATGTGCTTTCCCTTACTGTATCATATTTGCATACGCTCTGCAAGGGTGAAAAAGGCAACCTGTCCTTCTGCCTGAGACAGTCCGCGCATAGACTTCCCTGAGGTGAGAGGATGAAAGAACGGGAGAGCTTTGTACAGTCTGCCTTCCTGCTGACGGTGGTGGGGGTGTTTACCCAAGTGGTGGGGTTCTGCTACCGGATGCTGCTGTCCCGCACCATTGGGGCGGAGTACATGGGGCTGTATCAGCTGGTGATGCCGGTGTACGGCGTGCTGCAATCGGTGGCCGTCTCCGGGCTGTCGGTGGCGGTGTGCAACCGCACGGCGGCGGAAGCCGCCCGGCAGAACCGCCGGGGGGCGGCCCGGCTGCTGAATACGGCGCTGTGGCTGCTCTTTGCCGTGTGGGCGGTGCTGTCGGCGGCGGTGGTGCTGCTGGCCCGGCCCCTGGCCACACAGGTGCTGGGGGACGGGCGGACGGCTCTGGCCCTGCCCTGCCTGCTGCCCTGCCTCCTGCTCACCGGTGTGGAAAACCTGACGAAAAACTACTTCTACGGCTTTGGGGAGACCCGCATCCCCGCCGCGGTGGAGCTGGCGGAACAGGTCATCCGGGCGGCGGCGGTGCTGGGGCTGTTGTGGATG
>JAJQET010000192.1 GCA_021201515.1 Clostridiales bacterium
GTTTAGGTATTGAAGTAACCGCCACTATTGGGCTTGGGGCGGTTACTTCTTTTTGCTATAGTAAATTGTCAGAAACAATCCACATAATCCAATGATTACAAGACAGAGCGTCAAAACTTCCATCGTGGTCATTGGGCAGCCCCTCGTCGGCGTTGGCTCCGTATCCTTCGCATCCGTCTAAAGCCGAATGCTCAGTCGCTCCGCAACGCCTCCTCTCAAAATCGAACCCGCTTCGCTGCGACCAACGGAAGTCCCCAGCGGGGAGGCTTCGATTTTGTTTGCAGCGTCACCTGACAGATACGGTATGGCAAAGAGATAGCGGACAGAATACCACAGCTTTCCCCGGAAAGCAAGATGATTTTCCCAGCGTGGAAAACCTGTGGAGATTTCATTGACAAACCGCGGCGTGTGGGGTATAATAAACATAACAAGGGCGCTGTCCGGTAACGGTTAGCCCCCTGGTTTAGGTATTGAAGTAACCGCCACTATTGGGCTTGGGGCGGTTACTTCTTTTTGTTATAGTAAATTGTCAGAAACAATCCACATAATCCAATGATTACAAGACAGAGTGTCAAAACTTCCATCGTACTCATCGGGCAGCCCCCCTTTCCTTCGAGCAGGGGACGCAAAGAAGCTGCCCCCGTGAAAGGGGCCAACCGCCACCGTATTGGACAGCGCCAGCTCTTACAAGAAAGAGCCATTGACAGAATACCACAGCTTTCCCCAAAAGGCAAGCGCCTTTTCCTGTCCGGATAAATTGCCGCCCCGGCGAAACTGTGCTACAATAGTCACAGAATCTTTCTCCGGAGGAATTGCCATGCGCCGAGAGACCCCCCTTTACACCGCCCTCACCGGCTTCGCCGCCCAGGAATCCCTGCGGCTCCATATGCCCGGCCACAAGGGCCAGCCCCTGCCCGGCCTGGCGGGCTTCCCCACGGAGATCGACTTCACCGAGCTGCCCCCCACCGGCGACCTGTACCGGCGCTTCGGGCCGGTGGAGGAGGCGGAGAACCTGTGGGCGGAGCTCTGGGGGGCGGACTGCTGCCTGTTTCTCACCGGCGGCTCCACCCAGGGCATCCACACCGCCCTCCGCTGCGTTGCCCCCGGCGGGGGACTGGTGCTGGCGGACCGGGTCAGCCACCGGAGCGTTCACACGGGGCTGGCCCTGCTGGGCTGCCCGGTGGCGTGGATGGAGCGCAGTCCCCTCCCCACCGACAGCGCCCTGGCACCTCTGATCCCCGCCCAGGTGGAGGAAGGGCTGGAGCGGAACCCTGGGTGCAGGGCGGTGGTGGTCACCTCCCCCACCTATTACGGGGTGCTGTCCGACGTTCCCGCCATTGCGGAACTCTGCCACCGCCACGGCGCGGCGCTGGTGGTGGACGGGGCCCACGGAGCCCATCTCCCTCTGCTGGGGGAGAACCCCTACCGGGGGGCGGATTTTGCCGTAGTCTCCACCCACAAGACCCTCCGGGCGCCGGGGCAGACCGCCCTCCTCTTCGCCAACGGCTGTACCTTGGACGAGTTACAGGGGGCCTCCATGCTCTTTGCCACCTCCTCCCCCAGCTATGTGATGATGGCGGCGCTGGACGCCCTGCGGCCCTGGTGCCAGGGGGAGGGAAAAGCCAGATACCGAAAAACAGCGGAGCAGACGGCGGCCCTGCGGCGGGATTATCCCGCGCTGACCGACGGGGACTGTCCCCTGGACCCCTGCCGCCTGACCCTCTGCGTCCCCGACGGGGAGGGCCTGAGCCGGGCGCTGATGGAGCGCAACGTCTACCCGGAGATGGCCGACCGGGGCCATGTGGTGCTGATCCTCACCGAAGCGGACGGGGAAGCCTCCTTCGTCCGGCTGCGGGCGGCGCTGGATGCACTGGGCCTGCGGGGGCAAGCCCGGCAACAGGTGACCGCCCCGGCCCTGCCGCCCCTGCCGGAACAGGTCTGCGCCCCCCGGACGGCGCTGCTGGCCCCGGCGGAACCGGTGCCCTGGGAAAGCGCCCCCGGCCGGGTGGCGGCGGAGCAGCTGGCCCCTTATCCCCCCGGCGTGCCGGTGGTGGCACCGGGAGAGCGCATCACAAAAAAAGTTCTGGATTATTTGAACGAAATGGGTTATAATAAACAGTGTATCAGCGTTTTACGGGAGACGCCCTGAACAGGGGGCGGACAGAGGGAGGCGATGGCGTTGCGGCTCAGGGACTTTGCCGGAAACGAGGGGCTGAAACGCCAGCTGGCCGGGGGTCTGCCCCGCTCCCACGCCTGGATCATCAGCGGCCCCGCCGGCTCCGGGCGGCACACCCTGGCCCGCCTGCTGGCCTCCGCCTTTGTCTGCCGGGGCCGGGGGGAGGTGCCCTGCGGCCTGTGTCAGGACTGCCGGAAGGTGGCCCGTGGGATTCACCCGGATGTGGCGGAGGTGGCCCGGTTCCTGAATCAGGAGGATCTGACCAGAGACGGGGATTTGAAGATTTACGCCGTCCGCGCCCTCCGCAGCGACGCCTTTGTCCGCCCCACCGAGGCCGACCGAAAGGTGTACATCATTGACCAGCCCCTGTCCCCCCAGGACCAGAACGCCCTGCTGAAGCTGCTGGAGGACGGGCCAGCCTACGCCGTGTTCCTGCTGGTGGTGGAGAACG
>JAJQET010000115.1 GCA_021201515.1 Clostridiales bacterium
CCGGGACCGGCATGGCCCTGCATCAGGTCGGCGTCGTCCGGCTCCTTATCGCCGCCCACGGGGGCCGGGGCCTCATAGGTGTAGTTTCCGCTGAGATAATCCTCCGGGGTGTACTGCTCCGGCAGCTCGCCCTTGCCCAGCTTGGTCAGGTATTTGGTGGCGGAGGCGTTCAGCTGCTCCATCAGGTAGTCATAGGCGCTGCCGCTCCGGCCGTCCGGGTTCAGGACGATGGCCTCTCCGGTGACGGGGTTGCGCAGGTTCAGGCCGTTGAAGTACCGGATATAGGCTTCCTTCAGCTTGCCGGACAGCGCCTCCTGGAAGGGGGTCATGGTGCCGGCAGGGCCTGCGGGGGAGGGCTCGTTCTCCTTATCGGCGGAGAACATCCACTCATAGGCCAGGTCTGCGTGCTCCAGGTCGGTGATGGGGCAATAGATCTGGGCGGCGTACACATCGTCCCGCTCATTCATAAAGGCCCCGGCCTCTTCCAGATAGGCATCGTAGTTTTTGCTGTTGCCGGTGACGGCCAGCAGGGTGGACATGGCGCCGCCTGCGCTCCAGCCCACGGAGATGATCTTCTCCAGGTCGCCGGGGAGGGCCTGGGCGTTGTGCCGCAGGAAGCGGATGACCATTTTCAGGTCCACCAGGTTGATGGGGGCCTTGCCGCAGAGGGTGCCGTTCTCGTCCTTAGACTCGTGGCCACGGTTGCCGCAGGTGACGTAGACGAAGCCCCGCTCCAGGTACTGGGGGCCGAAGCAGCGGGGGCCGCCCAGCCACATATGGGGCATCTGCATATAACCGGCGGAGTTGTTGTTCAGGATGACGGGGGCGGTGGCGGCGGTATAGCCGTTCATGGTGCCGGTGGGGTCGATGACACCGCCCTCCTTCATGTAAGGGGCGGGGACGAAGATGCTGAGCCGCTGGAACTTGGGCGTGGTGGCCTTCAGGGTGTACAGCACATCCTCCAGGCACCAGCACTGATAGGTGTCGTCAAAGAACCACTGGTTCTGCACCTCCGTCAGCTCCAGGGTTTTGTTGATGATGGGGATCATTTGTTTCATTGCGTTACCTCCATTTTATGTGATGTGGCTCACCCGGAGCCCCGCAGGGCTCCGGGCTTTGTGTTGACGGTTACAGACAGGGGTGGAGCATGGCTCAGACGGCCCGATGTATCGGTTTAGCTGAGGGCATCGGTCAGGAAGGCGAATACCTGCGCCAGATTCTCATCGGTATAGAACAGGTCGTCCTCATGCTCGGCGCCTTCGATCACGCCGAAGGTCACATTGTCGCTGCCGATGACCTCGGCCAGCTTCTCGGCAAAGTTCTGGGACTGGGTATAGGGCACGCTGGTGTCGGAGTCACCGACCTGAATCCAGGCACAGAGGGTGTAGTCCTCCGGCAGCTGGTCTACATAGGTGTACCACCAGGTGGTGTAGGTAAATTCCTCATCCTCACCGATGGCCTGGCCCACAAAGGCGCTCTCAAAGGAGGAGTCAGAGGAGTAGGTGGTGCCCTCGATGCCCAGGGCGGCATACTCGTCGTCCATGGTGTAGAATTCCACAGGGCCGTAGAAGTCCACCAGGGCGGTTACGGAGGAGGAATACTCCAGGTTGTCGGTCACATCCCCGTTCAGGGATTCCACCTCCGGCGTCAGGGCGGTCATCAGGGACAGGTAAGCGCCTGCGCTCTCACCCCAAATCACGACCTGATCCGGGTCGATGCCGTACAGCTCCGCATTGGCCCGCAGATACCGCACCGCCGCCTTGACATCAGACAGTGCACCGGGGAATGTTGCTTCATCAGACTTCCGGTAGTCCACAGAGGCCACCACATAGCCGTTGGCCAAGCCGGCCTCAATGACGGGCTGAATGATGTCCATGGTCTGGTCGCCAAACTTGAAGCCGCCGCCGTGTACCACGATGATGACGGGGTCAGAGCCGGTGGCGTTTTCAGGCAGATAGATGTCCATCACCTGAGCGTCCGAGTTGGAGGCGTAGGAGACGGCGGGGTAGTCCGCGTTTTCGGAGCCGGTGTTGGTGGTTTCCACAGATGCGGTGTCTCCGGTGCTGGCGTTGGCGGGGGCGAAGGTGCCGTCGCTCATCACGGCGTAGTCGCAGGTGTAGCTCTCGTCAAACATGGAGGAAAGGGTCATGTTGCCGTTGTCGGACTCCACCAGGGTGACGGTGTACAGGCCGTCGGCGTAGCTCCAGGAGACGGTGTAGGTGGTGTCGCCCATAAGGTCGTTGGGCTCGAACATGGTGCCTTCGCCCTCACCGGTGAAGGTCAGCTCCCAGGTCGTAGTAAACCCGTAGGCTTCATTGACCTCGTCATAGGTATAGGTGTTGCCGACCACGTCCTCCGGCAGCACGTCGCTGGTGAGGGTAGCGGCATCGGTGCTTTCCGCCTCTGCCTCGCTGTCAGCGGGTTCTTCTTCCACGTCTGCGCTCACAGACGCTTCCGCCTCCGCCTGGCTCTCCGAAGTGGAGGAGCTTTCCCCGGAGGAGGAGCTGCCGGAGGTGTCGGAACCGCCGCAGGCGGCAAGGCTCAGGCACAGAGCGAATGCCAGAATCAGAGCAATCCACTTTTTCATGGTAATCTTCTCCGTCGAATTCGTACCAAAGTTACAGGGG
>JAJQET010000186.1 GCA_021201515.1 Clostridiales bacterium
TCAGGCAACAGACGATGTAACTTGTTACGCACCAAAGCTGCCGCCGATGGCGGCTGGCGGGGATTGCCGCCCACGTTCCAGCCTTACGGCGGAACGGGCGGCAATTTTATTGTCCTTTGGTTGCTGTAATCTGACTGTACGGATATGCTATGCTTCCTGAAGAAACCTCACCTTTCATGGTTGCCGTTGCTTTTCGAAAAATCCTATGCCCTCCCCGCTTTGTCCTATGCCAAAAACGCCAAAATCCGACTGAAATATGCCTCCACGGTAGCGTCATCGCTGCGGTAAATCTCATGCTTCGCCTGGGGGAACAGCGCATTCTTCCCCTGGGGGAGCCTTTCCAGCAGGACGTCCTGGGGCCTGGACTTCACCATGGCGTCCTGCCCCGCCTGACAGACCAGCACCGGGACGGATACCCCCGCCCCAGCCTCCAGCCGCGGCCCCTCCCCCAGCAGGGCCTCCCGGAGCCAGCCGTAGCTGACGGAGGCGTTTTGCAGCTCCGGCTGGGCCTCTGCCATCTGGCAGCACCAGAGATAGCGGGCCTGAGAGGTGGCGTTGCACCAGCGCCCGCCGAAGCTCTCCGGGCCAACATTGGCCTGCTGGCCCAGGATGTACCGGTCGCTCTGGCCCAGGGCTGTGGCCAGCCGGGTCATGGCCAGGGCCAGCCCTCGGGGGAGGCCCTGGGTTTTGGGGGCCACCATGGGGCTGGACAGCACCAGCTTCTCCACCGGCAGAGTGGGAACCTCTTCCACCGCCCGTAGGGCGATGGCCGCCCCCATGGAGTGTCCAAAAAGGCACAGTGGCAGCCCCTCCGCCTCCGGCAGCACCACCTCCCGGAGGAAGCACAGAAAGTCCTCCACATAGTCGTCAAAACGCTCCACATGGGTCAGCTTCAAATCCTCCACCGGGCGGAAGCTGCGGCCGTGGCCCCGATGCTCCGGCATGGCCACGGCATACCCTGCTTGGAGGAAGTGCCAGATGGATTCCCAGTACTTGGGGATGCTCTCGCAGAGGCCGTGGGAGATCACCACCCACCCCCTGGGGGACTGGGGGCGGTACAGCTCGTAATAAATCGGCTGGGCGGGGTTAGGGCAAATTGTACCCGCCCGGCGCAGGGCGGAGAGGGCGGGGAGGACACGGGACTCCATCTCTCCGGCGTAGTTGGCTTCATGTATCAGGGGAAGTTCCATAAGAAGCTCCTTTCCGTGGACGGTATCGCAAAACGGGCCGCCGCAATCCCTTGCGGCAGCCCGTTTGCTTGCGGTTTACAGGTTACACCTGATTTTTGGCCTTGTATTCCGCCATGGCGGCGGCGTCCGCCCTGCGGTTGGCCTCGATCTGCTCCGCCACCATCATGTCCTTGACCTTCATCAGACGGATGGTGTTGTTGCGCTCGTTCTCGTCCAGCTTCATGGAGATGGACTTGATTTTCTCCTGGCAGTCGGGAATCACCACATACTCCAGGGCGTTCACCCGGCGGCGGGTCTTTTCGATCTCCTCCGCCAGCAGCTGGGTGGCCTTTTCGATCTGGGCCAGCTTCAACATATCCTCAAAGACGGAGGAAAGGGCGTCTACCGCGTCGTCCAGCTCACAGCTGGTGGTGGCGAAGCCGTAGGGGTAGATTTCCCCGGCGTCGGCGCTGGCGGTCTCAAAGTGGTACATGGGTACGTTGACGGACATGATATTCTTATAGGTCATGTCCAGCTCCACACTCTGCTTGGGGTACAGCAGGCTCTGCTCCAGCACCTCGCTGCTCATCAGGGCGGAGGCCACGGTAAAGGAGCCGTGGGCGCGCATCAGCGCGTCCTCCACCTTTTTGCGCAGGGCGCGGTTTTCCCGCACCAGGTCCAGGAACTGCTTCATCAGCTCGTCCCGCTTATCCTTCAGCAGCTTGTGGCCCCGGGTGGAGGTGGCCAGCTTCTTTTTCTGCTTGGTCAGCTCCATACGGGTGGCATTGACTGTTGCGGAAGGCATAGGCTATCCCTCCTTATTCTGCGCCTTTGCCGTGGAGATACTTCTCGATATACTCAGGCTTGATACGCTTCAGCTCGTTCTCCGGCAGGAGCCGCAGCAGCTCCCAGCCCAAATCCAGCGTCTCGAAAATGGAACGGTTCTCATCCTGACCCTGGGTGACATAGCGGCGCTCGAACTCGTCGGCAAACTTGGCGTACTGCAAATCCACCGGGGAGAGGGCCGCCTCGCCCAGAATGGCCATCAGCTCCTGGTTCTCCTTGCCGGTGGCGTAGGCGGCGAAGAGCTGGTTCATGGTGCCGGAATGGTCCTCACGGGTCTTGCCTGCGCCGGTGCCCTTGTCCTTTAGACGGGACAGGGAGGGCATGACGTCCACCGGCGGCAGCACGCCCTTGCGGTACAGCTCACGGCTCAGGATGATCTGGCCCTCGGTGATATAACCGGTCAGGTCGGGGATGGGGTGGGTCTTGTCGTCCTCCGGCATGGTCAGAATGGGAATCATGGTGATGGAGCCGGGCTGGCCCAGGTGACGGCCTGCACGCTCGTACATGGTGGCCAGGTCGGTGTACAGATAGCCGGGGTAGCCACGGCGGCCGGGCACTTCCTTCTTGGCGGCGGAGACCTCACGGAGGGCTTCGGCGTAGTTGGTGATGT
>JAJQET010000067.1 GCA_021201515.1 Clostridiales bacterium
CTCCAGCGCCTCGTGGAGGGCGATGTGCTCCAGCCACCGTTCATCCGTGTTCTTCTCGTCCCGCACCTGATCCATGACGCAGACCGTGTCTGTCCCGTCGGAATACACCGGGTCGTACAGGGAGACAGGGTCGGCGATGGCGTCCAGCGCCGTCACCACCTCCTCCCGTTTCAGCTCCAGCAGTTTGGCGATCTGGTCAATGGACGGCTCCGCCTGATGCTCATTGAGGTAGGCCTCCCTGGCCTGGAGGACCCGATAGGCGGTGTCCCGGACGGAGCGGGACACCCGCACGGTGGAGGAATCCCGCAAGAAGCGGCGAATCTCCCCGGCGATCATGGGCACCCCATATGTGGAGAATTTTACTAAAAACTTGGGGTCAAAGTTATCGATGGCCTTGATCAGCCCGATGCAGCCGATTTGAAACAGATCGTCCATATTCTGCCCCCGGCCCGCGAACCGCTGGATCACCGACAGCACCAGCCGCAGGTTGCCCTCGATCATCTTCTGGCGGGCCTCCTCGTCTCCCTCCTGGATGCGCTCCATCAGCGCCACCATCTCCTCGTTTTTCAGCACCTTCAGCCGGGACGTGTTGACGCCGCAAATCTCTACCTTGCTTTGCATACACAACTACCTCTTTAACAGGAAATATACCTCTAGTATTTCCCGGCTGAGAGGGCGGTATCCGGAAATCTTCCCCCGGCATCCGACGGCTTTTTGTCATTCTCCCGGAATTGTCCTGCCGCAGTGAAAAATCCTACTTGACAATCCGGGTATAATATGGTATACCCTAATTATCCAGTAGGATTTAAGACAGCGCCGCCTAGGGCGGGCAAAACCCGCATACTGTGCCGCTGCCTGAAAGAAAGAAGGTTTCCTATGAACGTGTATTTTGACAACGCAGCAACCACCAGCGTCAGCGAAACGGCGCTGAACGCCATGCTGCCCTGTTTGAAAGAAAACTATGGCAACGCATCCTCCCTCCATGCTTTAGGGCAGGATGCCAACCGGGTGCTGGACGAGTCCCGGCAGACCGTAGCCTCCCTGATCGGCGCAAATCCCTCTGAGCTTTACTTCACCTCCGGCGGCAGCGAGGCGGACAACTGGATCATCACCCAGATGGCCTATCAGGGCCGCAGGAAGGGCAAGACCCACCTGATTTCCTCCGCCTTTGAGCATCACGCCGTTCTCCACACCCTGAAAAAGCTGGAGAAGGAGGGCTTTGAGGTGACGCTGCTCCCCGTCCACGAGGACGGGCTTGTGCGCCCGGAGGAGCTGGACGCCGCCATCACCGACAAGACCGCCCTGGTCACCATCATGTACGCCAACAATGAGATCGGCACCATCCAGCCCATTACCGAGCTGGCCGCCGTCTCCCACAAGCATGGCGTATTCTTCCACACCGACGCGGTGCAGGCCGTGGGCCATCTGCCCATCGACGTCAAGGCCCAGGGCATCGACGCCCTGAGCCTGTCCGGCCACAAGTTCCACGCCGTCAAGGGCACCGGCGCCCTGTACTGCCGCAAGGGCGTCCTGCTGGGCAACCTGATCGAGGGCGGCGCCCAGGAGCGGGGCAAACGGGCCGGCACTGAGAACATCCCCGGCATCGTGGCCATGGCCGCCGCCCTGCAGGAGGCCTGCGACCATATGGAAGAAAACGCCGCCCGCGTCACCGCCATGCGGGACAAGCTGATTGCAGGCGTCCTGCAAATCCCCAACTCCCGCCTGAACGGCGACCCGGTGAAGCGCCTGCCCGGCAACACCAGCTTTTGCTTTGAGGGGGTGGAGGGCGAGAGCCTGTTGCTCCGGCTGGACCTGGCCGGCATCTGCGCCTCCTCCGGCAGCGCCTGCACCAGCGGCAGCTTGGATCCCAGCCATGTGCTACTGGCCATCGGCCTGCCCACCGAAGTGGCCCACGGCTCCCTGCGGCTGACCCTGGACGAGGTGAACACCGAGGAAGAGGTGGATTACGTCCTGGAAAAGCTCCCCGGCATCGTGCGCACCCTGCGCAATATGTCCCCCGTCTGGGAGGACATGATTGAAGCCGGCACCGCCCAGGCATACTAAAGATTGAATATAAATGAGAAAGGAACGATGCAATTATGGCAATGGCATATAGTGAAAAGGTGCGGGACCATTTCGCAAACCCCCGCAATGTGGGCAAGCTGGATGACGCCAACGGCGTGGGCGAAGTGGGCAACGCCGTCTGCGGCGACATCATGAAGATGTACCTGAAAATTGATGATGACGGTGTCATCTCCGACGTGAAGTTCAACACCTTCGGCTGTGGCGCGGCCATCGCCACCAGCTCCATGGCCACGGAGATGATCAAGGGCAAGACCATTGACGACGCCCTGAAGCTGACCAACAAGGCCGTGGTGGAGGCCCTGGACGGCCTGCCCGCCGTGAAGATTCACTGCTCCGTCCTGGCGGAAGAAGCGGTGAAGGCCGCCCTCAGTGACTATTACACCCGCAAGGGTCTGCCGGTTCCCCCGGAGTGCCAGATGGCCTGCGGCAACAACTGCGAAGCTTGCCAAATCTAAACGCCAAAAATTCATCGGATTGCTGTCGCCTCTGGCGGCGGCAATCTTTTTTTGACGTTTCCGGGCATTCGCTGAAAGG
>JAJQET010000004.1 GCA_021201515.1 Clostridiales bacterium
GCCTGGACAACGTCTGCTTCCGTGCCGGCTTCGCCATGACCCGCCGTGAGGCCCGTCAGGTGGTCTCCCACGGCCATCTGCTGGTCAACGGCAAGAGCGTCAACATCCCCTCTTATCTCATCAAGGCGGGCGACACCGTCGAGGTGAAGGACAAGAGCCGCTCTTCCGTGAAGTTTAAGAGATTCCTGGGCGAGGACGCCATCATCGCCACCCTGCCCACCTGGATGGACCGTCCCAACAAGGACGAGCTGAAGGTGGTTATCACCCGGCTGCCTGAACGTGCTGACATCGACTTCCCTGTGGAGGAACACCTCATCGTCGAGTTGTATTCCAAGTAATCCGTGGCCCTCGCATATTGGTGAGCTGTCAAACCAGGGTACTTTGGTACCGCTGACGAGGAGGGTAAAACTGAAATGGTAGAAATCGAAAAGCCACGCATTGAATGTATTGAAAATCCCGGTGACGCTTCCTATGGTAAGTATGTTGTTGAGCCGCTGGAGCGCGGTTATGGTACGACCCTGGGCAACGCCCTGCGGCGTATCCTGCTCAGCTCCCTGCCCGGCACAGCAGCCACTTCCATCAAGATCGCCGGCGTACAGCATGAATTCAGCACCATTCCGGGCGTCAAGGAGGATGTGACGCAAATCGTCCTGAACGTCAAACAGATCATCGCCAAGCTGCACTGCACCGGCACCAAACGGGTGTATATCCAGGCGTCCGGCGAGGGCGAAGTCACCGCCGGGGACATCAAGTCCGACGGCGAGGTGGAAATTCTGAACCCGGAGCTGCACATCGCAACTCTGGGGGCAGACGCTACCCTGAACATGGAGCTGACGCTGAGTCATGGCCGGGGCTATGTCCCCGCCGACCGCAACAAGCCGGCCCAGACCATCATTGGCGTCATTCCGGTGGATTCGCTGTATTCGCCGGTGCTGAAGGTGAACTACACGGTGGAGAACACCCGTGTGGGCAACATGACGGACTATGACAAGCTGACGCTGGACGTGTGGACGGACGGCACCATCTCCGCCAGAGACGCCGTCTCCCTGGGGGCGAAGATCCTGTGCGATCACTTCGCCCTCTTCACCGACCTGTCCGACACGGTGGGCAGCCGTTCCACGGTGGTGGAGAAGCCGGAGGCCGCCCATGACAAGGTGCTGGAAATGACCATTGAGGAGCTGGATTTGTCTGTGCGTTCCTTTAACTGCCTGAAGCGGGCCAACATCAATACGGTGGAGGATCTGATTTCCAAGACAGAGGACGAGATGATGAAGGTTCGGAATCTGGGCCGCAAGAGCCTGGAGGAGGTCATGAACAAGCTCTCCGCCATGGGCCTCTCCCTGGCCAAGGAAGAAAGCAACTGAGTTCTGTACGACCGAATTTCAAAACTGTTTGTGTGAGGCAAACGTTCCGAAGGAGTGAATCAAATGGGTTATCGTAAACTGGGCAAGACGTCCGACCAGCGCAAGGCCATGCTCCGTCAGCTGACCACTGACCTGCTGGAGTACGGCCGCATCAAGACCACCGTCACCCGCGCCAAGGAGGTCCAGCCCATCGCCGAGAAGATGATCACCCTGGCAAAGAAGAACGATCTGGCCGCCTATCGCCAGACCCTCTCCTATGTGACCAAGGAATCTGTGGCGAAGAATCTGTTCGACACGGCGGGCACCAAGTATGGCGACCGCAACGGCGGCTATACTCGTATTGTCCGCATCGGCTTCCGCCGCGGCGACGCTGCTGAAATCGCTTATCTGGAGCTGGTGTAACCATCGGTTTCTGACAAGAAATTTCATAAGAATGTGAAAAAACCGCGTGTGGCCGGAGCATTCCGCCTCACGCGGTTTTTACAGAAAGTGGAGCGGGGCAAAGGCCCGCAGCCGGGCAAAGTAGAAGGGCCCGCAGCTTTTGGCGGGAGTTTGCCTTGACTTTTCCACAGAATACGGTACAATGAAGCTATCGGAGGGGCTGTTATGCTGCGTGATGATGAAAAATTTTATCTGCCCAATCTGCATCATTTTCAGAACGACAACACGTTCTACGGCTCCTTCCGGGGGCTGCGGTTCCGGGTGAAGTCGGAGCAGGTGGAGGACGCCGAAGGGAAGCACTGGTTCATGGCGACCCTGTGCTGGTATGGCGACTTCTGCCTGGAGGAGAGCGATGTGGTGGACACGGCCCAGTTCCCCATGACCCCGGAGGGCTATGAGCAGGTGCTGGACTGGCTGGAAGGGCAGTACCGCGCCATGCTGGAGCGGCAAAAGCCTGAGGCCCCTGAACCGACGACGAAATCTTAGGAGTGTGATGTTCCCTTTATGGACAGTCAAACAGGCAGTACCATCCTGATTTTAGTATTGCTGATTGCGGCATCCGCCTTCTTCTCCGGTACGGAGACGGCCTTTTCCTCCTGCAACAAAATCAAGCTGAAAAGCTGGGCGGAGGATGGCGACAAAAAGGCGGAGGCGACCCTGAACCTGGTGGAGGATTACGACAGGCTGATTTCCGGCGTGCTGATTGGCAACAACATCGTCAATATCACCGCCTCCACCCTGGCTACCCTGTTGTTCACCAGCTACTGGGTGACCTATGGCGCCACCCTTTCCACGGTGGTGATG
>JAJQET010000119.1 GCA_021201515.1 Clostridiales bacterium
GTATTACACTCCTTACGCCGAGAGAACAGGGCGGGAAGATGGGGGTTCCGGCGTCGCCGGAGCGGGGGAAACTTGAAAACCCTATTTCCTAGGGATTTACTATGATTAAGATAGCAGAAGAACGGGCGGTTGTCAAGCCTTTTTTTCGGGAAAGCGGAAAAACTTTCCCGGCGCGGCGGAATGGGCGGCTACGTCCCCTTCACAGAGAAGCAGAAACCGCAGTGAGACACCGAAACGGCAATCGCCCCGCCGGTCGGCCATAAAAACTCCTCCTGCCGCTTTACACGGCAGGAAAATTCGGGTATAATAGCCAGAGAGCCCGAGGCTGTTTTCTGCCCCCCACAAGGCGGCCCCGGCCGCCGGGCAGAATTATTAACAGCCTGTGAACAACGAAAAATCGCCGAAAAAGATGAGAAAGAGACAGAGAGGCGGGGAAACGACCATGAAAAAGGCACTTTTGGTGGTGTCCTCCGGCACGGACGACACCGCCGCGCTGGAGCGGGACATCGGCGCCCTGGAGCGGGCGCTGGCCAGGGCTTTCCCCGACCGGACGTTCCGCAGGGCCTTCACCTCCGGCTACGTCCGCCGGGCGCTGCGCACCAGGCGGGGCGTGACGGTGGACGGTGTGGTGGAGGCGCTGACGGCGCTGCGGATGGAGGGATACCAGGACGTGCTGGTGCAGCCCACCTACCTGGAGAACGGGGAGGAGATGGAGGCCCTGCGCTGGGAGGCGCAGCTCTATCGGAAGCAGTTTGCCCGCTTCTCCATGGGCAACCCGCTGCTGACCACCATAGACGACTATCTGGCCCTGGCGGACGCGGTGATCGCCGGCCTCCCTGACCTGGACGACAATGAGGCCCTGGTGCTGGTGGGGCTGGGCACCGACCGGTACATGAACCCCGCCTATGCCTGCCTGGACTATGTGTTCCGGGACAAGGGGTATCAGAACCTGTTTGTGGGGGCGCTGGAGGGCTACCCCGGCGTACCGGAAATTTTGAACCGGCTGGCCGGGGCCTGGAACGTGCGCCGGGTCTACCTGATGCCGCTGATGGTGACGGCGGAGCCGGGGGCCTGCAACGACCTGGCGGGGAAGGACGGGGATTCCTGGGCCAACCAGCTGCGGCGGTACTATTTTGAGGTGGTGCCCCTGCTCCAGGGCCTGGGAGAGAACCGGCAGATTCCCGCACTGTTCGTGCGCCATGCCAGAGAAGCCGAGCAGGGGCGCTCCGGCTGGCAGGATTTGTGAGAACTCCGGAAAAAACGTTGACAAATCGGCCCATCTGACGGATAATAAGAAATAGTGCAGTCCGTATCCGGAAAGACGGGGATACGGCGTTTGCGCCTTTGCGGGGCAGAGGTGCGCTGCAAGGCCAGGGGGAGGCCCCTGCAAAAGGGGTGCGAATTAGAAGTATGGATCAGCTGTCCACTTTTTTGGAAAACTTTGACGTGACCGTGCTGCTGCTCTACCTGCTGCGGGCGGCCATCGCCCTCATGTGCATCGTGCCCCACGAGCTGGCCCACGGCTACACTGCCCTGCGCCTGGGGGACCATACCGCCCAGCGGCAGGGGCGGCTGACCCTGAACCCTCTGTCCCACATCGACCCACTGGGCCTGCTGCTGATGATTTTCGCGGGGTTCGGCTGGGCTAAGCCCGTGCCGGTGAATATGGGAAACTTCCGCCGCCCCAAGCAGGGGATGGCCATCACGGCGCTGGCCGGGCCGGTGTGCAACCTGCTGATCGCCCTGGTTGCGCTGGGGCTGGCCAGCGTGGTGTATCACTTCTTTCTGACCACACAGGCGGCGGTGTATGGGATGTTGCTGCTGATGTACATCGCGGTGATGAGCACAGGGCTGGGGATGTTCAACCTGATCCCCATTCCCCCGCTGGACGGCTCGAAGATTTTGTTCTCCCTGCTGCCTGACCGCGTTTACGTTCAGATTTTGCGCTACGAGCACTATGTGATGCTGGTATTGTTTGCCCTGGTATTTTTCGGGGTGCTGAACGCACCGCTGAGCGCCCTGATCTCCTGGGCCATGAAGGGGCTTTGCGCCCTGACCCAATTCCCCTTCGAGATGATGAGCATGCTGGGGGTGGGGTGATGGAGACGCCGGTCTACCACCTGGAGGGGGTGGTTCACACCCGCTCTGAGCTGGAGAACTTTGACGGGCCGCTGGATTTGATCCTCAGCCTTTTGAGCAAGAATAAGATGGAGATTCAGGACATCCAGATCTCCCTGATTTTGGACCAGTATTTTGCTTGGATGGAGCAGCGCAAGGCGCTAGATCTGGACGTGGCCAGTGAGTTTGTCACCATGGCCTCCCATCTGGTGTATATCAAGACGCGGATGCTCCTCTCCATCAACGACGAGGAGGCCCAGTCCGAGATGGAGGAGCTGATCGCCTCCCTGGAGGCCCGGCAGCGCAGCGAGGCTTACGCCAGGGTGCAGCTGGTGGTGCCTCAGCTGGAGGCCCGGTTTGAGCAGGGCCGCAACTATATCACCAAGCCGCCGGAGACCATCGCCCCGGACAGAACCTACCGCTATCAGCACAGGCCGGAGGACCTCCTGAACGCCATGAAACGGCTGTACGAGGCGGGGGCGGAGCCGGTGCGGCCCCCACAGGAGATGCTCAGCGGCATTGTAGGCCGGGAGCCTTACCCGGTGACGGAAAAGGCCAAAGAGATTCTGGACCGGCTGATTCTGTTCAGCGTGACCCGGTTCAAGTCGCTGTTTCTGGGCAGCAAGACCCGCAGCGAGCTGGTGGCCACCTTCCTGGCGGTGCTGGAGCTGTGCAAAAGCCGGAAGATTCGCCTGGCCGGGACGGACGACAACTGCACCGTCACGGTGATTCACGCGGAGGACCTGGAGGATGACTGGACGGAGCTGTCCGCCGACTCCTACTGAAAAACGACAACTCGTTTATGCTGACAGAGACAAGAAGGTGACGGCGGTTTGGAAGTTCAGATGATAGAATCCGTTTTGGAGGGCATCCTGTTTGCGGCGGGGGAGCCGGTGGAGGCTGACCGGCTGTGCAAGCTGATGGATGTGGACAAGGTGACGCTGGACGGTGCGGCGAAAAGCCTGGCGGACGGGTATAAGTTCGAGCGCCGGGGCATCCGCCTCCTGCAGCTGGACGGGGCCTATCAGCTCTGCTCCGCCCCGGAGCATGGGGACATCATCCGCCGCGCCATGGAGACCCGGAAGCCGCCCCAGCTGAGCCAGACGGCCCTGGAGGTGCTGGCCATCTTCGCCTACTTCCAGCCCACCACCCGGGGCTTTGTGGAGCAGGTGCGGGGGGTGGACTCCGCCTACACCGTGAAGCAGCTGCTGGAGCGGGGCCTCATCGAGGAGGCGGGCAAGCTGAACGTGCCGGGCCGCCCCACCCTGTTCCGCACCACGAAGCAGTTTTTGCGGTGCTTCTCCCTGGACAGTCTGGACGACCTGCCCCCCCTGCCTGAGACGGGGGAGGAGGCCAAGCTGACCAGGGAAATGGAGGACGCGGCGGCCAGAATGAAGCTGATGCAGGAAGGTCAGGGTGAGGAAGGATGAAGGTGCTGCTCATCATTCTGATTTTGCTGCTGCTCATCGGCTTCATCCGGTTCGGTGGCACGGTGGAGTATTCGGCGGATGGGCTGACCGTCCTGGTCAGGGTTCTGTGTTTCAAGATCAGGGTATTCCCCAGACCGAAAAAGACGCCGGAGCAGCAGGCCGCTGACGAGGAAAAGAAGAAAAAGGCCGAAGAGAAAAAGAAAAAGGCCGAAGAAAAACGCAAAGCCAAAGAGGAAAAGCGCAAGGCCAGGGCGGAAAGGAAGGCCAAAAAGAAAAAGAAGAAGCCGGAGCAGGAGCAGGCCCAAAAGCCCAAAAAGGGCGGCAGCCTCCAGCTGATTTTAAAGATGATTCCCGCCGCCCTGGAGACCCTGGGCGACCTGAAAAATGTCCTGCGGTTTGACGATCTGTATGTTCACTACACCATCGCCGGACAGCCCGACCCGGCGGGGGCCGCCAGGATGTACGGCGCGATTTGCGCCGGAGGCGGGGCGGTGACGGCGCTGCTGGAGAACAACCTGAGGATTCGCAGGCGGGAGGTCTCCGCATGGGTGGACTTTACCACCACGGAGGCGCTGGTCTATGTCCGCCTGACCATCACCATGTCCGTGGGGCGGCTGCTCCGCTTCCTGGTGGCTGCAGGCATCAAATTCCTTCGTATTTATCTTGCCGACCGGCAGGAAAAGAAACATAAATCCAAACAGGAGGGTCAATAATATGGAAAAGAAGCATCCCATCAGTGAGGTCATGGGCATCACCATGGAAAAGGTCAAGGAAATGGTGGATGTCAACACCATCGTCGGCACCCCCATCACCACCGTGGAGGGTATCACCGTTGTGCCCATCTCCAAGGTCAGCTTTGGCTTTGCCTCCGGCGGCAGCGATTTCGCCACCAAGAACCAGCCCGCCGACAAGGACAACGCCTTCGGCGGCGGGGCCGGGGCCGGGGTCAACATCGACCCGGTGGGCTTCCTGGTCATCCGCAACGATACGGTGAAGCTGATTCCTGTGGCCCCCGTCCCCGGCGGCCCGGTGGAGAAGGTCATCGACCTGGTGCCCGAAATGGTGGACAAAGTGGCCGGTATGGTGGACAAGAGGAAGGCAGAAAAGGCGGACAAGGCCGCGGCCGAGGCGGAAGCTCAGCAGGCGGCCCAGGCTGCGGAGGAAAAACCGCAGTGATACAAATGAGGTGAAGTCGTTTTGAGATGGAAAAGAGCCCTGTCCCTGGCGCTGTGTATCGTGCTGCTTGTTTCGGTCTGCCGGACGTCGGCCAGCGCCGTTTCCACCTCAGCCACCTCCACCTATGTCATTGACGTGGACAGCGGGAGGGTCCTCTATGAGGACAACGCCGATGAGGAGCGGCCCATCGCCAGCATCACCAAAATCATGACCGCTCTGGTGGCCATCGAGGCCAGCACCGAGGAGGATTTGGCGCAGGTCTGCACCGTCTCCGCCTACGCCGCCTCGGTGGGGGGGGGCAGCTCCCTGTACCTGGTGGAGGGGGACGAGATCACCCTCCTCAGCGCCCTTTACGGCTGTATGCTCCGCAGCGGCAACGACTGCGCCGTGGTGGTGGCCGAGGCCATCGCAGGCAGCGAGGAGGCCTTCACCGACCTGATGAACGAGAAGGCGGCGGAGCTGGGCATGACGAGCAGCCACTTCGTCAGCTGCAACGGTCTGGTGGATGAGGACAACTATTCCACCGCCCACGACATGGCCCTGCTGGGGGCCTACGCCATCCAGAACGAGCTGTTTGCGGAGATCTGCGGCACCTGGTTCATCACCACCGAGGACGGTTACGCCATCGAAAGCCACAACAAGCTCCTGTCCTATGACGACCGGTGTATCGGCATCAAGACCGGCTTCACCACACTGGCAGGTCGGACGCTGGTCTCCTGCGCCCAGGACCCGGACACGGGGGCGCGGGTGGTCTGCGTGACGCTGAACGACTCCTATGATTTTAACGACCATATGGCGGTCTATGACTGGGCCTTTGCCACCTACACCCCCAAGACCCTCTGCACCGCCGGGGAGACGGTGACCACCCTGACCTTTGCCGGAAACGGGGCCACCGCTACTTTGGTGACGGCGGAGGACCTTACCTGGCCCCTGTCGGAGGGGGAGGAGAGCGGCCTGAGCTGCAAAATCGTCTGCCCCTCCAATGTCCCCAGCGTCATCAATGAGGGGGACGAGGCGGGTTCTGTCACCTACTACCTGGACGGGGAGGAGATCGCCTCCGCCACCCTGTACTACGGGGAAGTGACCTACGGATGAAGGAGCGGCTGCAAAAGATTCTGTCCGCCCGGGGGGTCTGCTCCCGCCGGGGGGCGGAGGAGCTGATGAACCGGGGGCTGGTGACGGTGAACGGTATCCCGGCCACCCCTGGCGACCGGGCCGACCCGGAGCAGGACCTGATTTGCGTGGACGGCGCCCCCATCCCCGACGGACAGAAGCCGGTTTACCTGATGCTGAACAAGCCCCGGGGCTATGTGACCACCCTCTCCGATGAGCGGGGACGGCCCACGGTGGCCCAGCTGGTGGCGGACTGCCCGGTGCGGGTCTATCCGGTGGGGCGGCTGGACTATCACTCCGAGGGGCTGCTGCTCCTGACCAACGACGGCGCCCTGGCCCAGAGCCTGACCCATCCCAGTCATGGGGTGGAGAAGGAGTATCTCGTTCGGGTGTCCGGAGACGTGGCGGCGGCCGTCCCGCTGCTGAGTCGTCCCATGACGGTGGAAGGGGTGGAGTACAACGCCGCCGCCGTGGCGGTGCGGCCCTCGAAGGAGCCGGGGACAACACTGCTTTCCGTCACCATCACCCAGGGGAAGAACCGGCAGGTCCGCAGGATGTGCGCCGCGGCGGGGCTGCGGGTCCATCGCCTGAAGCGCGTCCGGGAAGGGGCGCTGCGCCTGGGCAGCCTGAGCAGCGGCCAGTGGCGCTATTTGCAGGCCAGCGAGGTGGAACTGCTGAAAAACGGGGCCAACCCGGCGGAACTGACCGGCCAAAATGCAAGAAAATTTTAAAATCTTGCAAAAAAGAATTGCAATTTCCGTTTGAATTCGGTATGATAATGCTATTGTAATACCGATATATCGGTGCGCTGAAATTGCAATTTTTGAACAGAAGGAGTGGTCAGCCAAGATGACGAACAATATTTTAGGCACGATTCAGGAGAATATGTCCAGCTTCTCCAAGGGGCAAAAGCTCATTGCCAATTATATTTTGAACTCCTACGACAAGGCGGCCTTCATGACGGCCAGCAAGCTGGGCAAAACGGTGAACGTCAGCGAGTCCACAGTGGTGCGCTTCGCGGCGGAGCTGGGGTTCGACGGCTATCCCAGTATGCAAAAATGCCTGCAGGAGATGATTCGCAACAAGCTGACCAGCGTGCAGCGCATTGAGGTCTCCCGGGACAGGCTGGGCAATCAGGACATCATCTCCTCCGTCATGCAGTCGGATACCGAAAAGATTCGTCTGACCCTGGAGGAGACGGATCGCAAACGCTTCGAGGAGGCGGTGGATGCCTTGGCCGCAGGCAACCGCATTTTCGTGCAGGGCATCCGCTCTGCGGGGGCACTGGCGGACTTTCTGGTGTATTACCTCCGGTTCATGTTTGACGATGTGATTCAGGTGAACAGCAGCGCCATGAGCGAGGTCTTTGAGCAGATTGCCAAGGTGCGGGAGGGGGACGTCTTTATCGGTATGTCCTTCCCCCGGTACTCCAAGCGCACCATCAAGGCCATGCAGTACGCCAAGGACAAGGGGGCCAAGGTTATCGCCATTACGGACAGCGAGGCGTCCCCCCTGGCGGCGGTGGCGGACTACGCTCTGCTGGCCAAGAGCGATATGGCCTCCTTTGTGGACTCCCTTGTGGCCCCGCTGAGCCTGCTGAACGCCCTGCTGGTGGCGGTGGGGGTCAAGCGGAATGACCAGCTGGAAACCACCCTCAGCGGCCTGGAGCAGATTTGGGACGAGTATGACGTCTATGAAAAGCCGGGAGGGGACCGGTAAAACGCTACATAGGGCGGCGGGGTCAGGGAATGGCTCCGCTGCTTTTGCGAAGGGAATGCGTGGATGAGCGATATTTTGGTAGTGGGCGGCGGCGCGGCCGGATTGATGGCGGCCATCACCGCCGCCAGACACGGGGCCTCCGTCACCCTGGCGGAGCGCAACGAGAAGGTGGGCCGGAAGCTGTATATCACCGGCAAGGGCCGCTGCAACGTGACCAATGATTGCACGGCGGAGGAGGCGCTGCAAAACCTGCCCCAGGGGGGCAAGTTTTTGTACAGCGCCATGAACCGCTTTCCGCCGGCGGAGACGAAGCGGTTTTTCACCGAACTGGGGGTTCCGCTGAAGACGGAGCGGGGGAACCGGGTGTTCCCGGCCTCCGACAAGGCGGCGGACATCATTGACGCCCTGTTCTTCGAGGCGAAGCGGCTGGGGGTGGACATCGTCCACAGCCGGGTGGAGGCGCTGACCATTGAGGACGGCTGCGTGACCGGCGTGACCTGCGAGGACGGCAGGGAGATTCTTGCCGGGCAGGTGATCGTCGCCACCGGCGGCTGCTCCTATCCCGGCACCGGCTCCACCGGGGACGGCTACCGCCTGGCCCGGCAGGCGGGGCACACCGTCACGCCGGTGCGTGGCTCCCTGGTGCCGCTGGTGGAGCGGGGGGATACCTGCGCCAGAATGCAGGGCCTGGCCCTGAAAAACGTGGCCATACAGGTGAAGAATCAGAAGGGCAAGACAGTGTACCGGGATTTTGGCGAGCTGCTCTTTACCCACTTCGGCCTGTCCGGGCCGATGATTCTCTCCGCCAGCGCCCACCTGCGGGATTTTGACAAAAACGAATTTTCTGTTATAATAGACATGAAGCCTGCCCTGGAGGAACGGACGCTGGATGAGCGCATCCTCCGGGACTTTGGTGAGAACCGGAACCGCACCCTCCAAAACAGCCTGGGGGGACTGCTGCCCCGGCTGATGATCCCGGTGGTGATCGAGCGCACCGGCATCCCGCCGGAGACGAAGATTCATGACATCACGAAGGCCCAGCGCCGCGCCCTGCTGGAGCAGTTGAAGGGCTTCCGGGTGGACATCAGCGGCCCCCGGCCGGTGGAGGACGCCATCGTCACCTCCGGCGGCGTCTGCCTCAGCGAGGTGAACCCCACCACCATGGCCTCCAAACGGAGGTCGGGGCTGTACTTCGCCGGAGAAGTGCTGGATGTGGACGGCTACACCGGCGGCTTCAACCTACAGGTGGCCTGGGCCACCGGCTACGCGGCGGGTCTGGCCGCCGCAGCGCAGGCAAAAAGGAGAGAGGAATCATGAGCACCATCAGCATTGCCATCGACGGCCCCAGCGGGGCGGGGAAGAGCACCATGGCAAAGCGCCTGGCGAAGGAGCTGGGCTTTCTGTATGTGGACACCGGCGCAATCTACCGCACCGTCAGCCTGTACGCCTGCCGGAAGGGGCTTGCCCCCACCGACGGGGCGGGCATCGCCGCCCTGCTGCCGGAGATCCACATCGACCTGGTCTATGGCGAGGACGGTACCCAGCAGATGATTTTGAACGGCGAAAACGTCTCCGGGGAGATTCGTACCCCCCAAATCTCCATGTACACCTCCGCCGTGTCCGCCATCCCGGCGGTGCGGGCCTTCCTGCTGGAGCTGCAGCGGGACATGGCAAAGCGGAAGAACCTGGTGATGGACGGCCGGGACATCGGCACCGTGGTGCTGCCCGACGCCAACATCAAGCTGTTCCTCACCGCCGCGCCGGAGGCCCGGGCGAAGCGCCGCTGGCTGGAGCTGCGGGAGAAGGGCGACCCCATCACCTATGACCAGGTGCTGGCGGACGTGGTGCAGCGGGACGAAAACGATACCCACCGGGCCATCGCCCCGCTGAAACAGGCGGAGGACGCGGTGCTGGTGGACACCACAGAGTACGACCTGGAGGAGAGCTATCAGCTGCTCCTTCGGACGATTCGTGAGAGGATGTGAGCCTATGGCAGAAGAAAAGGGACACAAGAAGCGTGTGCCGCCCAAGTCCAGGGAGACCATGCGCCGGTGGTACAAGCTGGTGTGGTACCTGGTGTTCCCCATCTTTAAGCTGATCATGTACCCGGTGACGGCCCTGCACCGGGAGCGTATCCCGGAGGGGGCCTGCCTCATCTGCGCCAACCACAGCTCCAACGCGGACCCTCCCATGGTCTGCCTGGCGGCGGGGCATAAGCACTTTATCCACATCATGGCCAAGCAGGAGCTGATGGACATTCCGGTCATCGGCTGGGTGTTCAACAAAATCGGCACCTTCGGCGTGGACCGGGGCAACAGCGACCTGAACGCCATCAAGACGGCCATGAAGGTCTTAAAGGGCGGGGATAAGCTGCTGATGTTCCCGGAGGGCACCCGCGTGGCGGAGGGTCAGTCCGGCAGCGCCCATACCGGCGCGGCGATGCTGGCCATGAGAACCGGAGTGCCGGTGGTGCCGGTGTTCTCCACCCGGAAGAAGCGGCTGTTCCACCGGAGCACCATGGTGTTTGGCGAGCCTTACGTCATCAAGCCCGCCGGAAAGCGGGCCACCCCTCAGGAGTATGAGGAGCAGGCCCAGCTGCTGATGGAGAAAATTTACGCGCTGGAGGACGAAATTCCATGAAGGTCATTCTGGCCAAATCCGCCGGCTTCTGCTACGGCGTCCGCCGGGCGGTGGAGCTGGCGGAGCAGACGGTGGAGGCGGGCACCCCCTGCGTCATGCTGGGGCCCATCATCCACAACGCCCATGTGGTGGAGAAATTCGCCCGGCGGGGCATGGGCTGCGTCTCCTCGGTGGAGGAGGTGCCGGAGGGCTGCGCCGTGCTGATCCGCTCCCACGGGGAGAGCCGGGCGGTGTACCGGCATTTGGAAGAAAAAGGAATCCCCGTGGTGGACGCCACCTGCCCCAATGTCTCCCGGATTCACGATTTAGTTCGCAAAGCGGAGGAAAATGGCCGGATTCCGGTGATTATTGGAAGAAAATCCCATCCCGAAGTGGCGGCCACGGCGGGGTGGTGTCATGGCGCAATTGTGCTGGAAACCGCCGAAGAGTTGGAAAAATGGCTGAAAGAAGGGGAAAAACGTTACGAATTACCCATAACCCTGGTCTGCCAGACCACTGCCTCAAAAGAAAATTGGAAAAAATCTGTGGAAATTGCAAAAAAACTATGTACAAATGCCGAGATATTTGATACAATGTGTAGTGCGACATACCATAGACAGGCGGAGGCGGTCAGCCTTGCAAAGGAATGCGATGCCATGGTTGTGATTGGAGACCATGCAAGCTCCAACACCCGGCATCTGGCAGAGCTTTGCGAGGCGGAATGCAATAATGTGATTTGGATTGAGCAGGCTGCTGAATTGCCGGAGCACTTATTGAAGGGCTCGGCTTGTGTTGGTATCACTGCGGGCGCATCCACGCCCGGGTGGATAATAAAGGAGGTCAAAAACAAAATGAGCGAAGAAATCATGGAGATCGAAGAATCCTTCAAAGAGATGTTGGAGAAGTCGATCAAAACTTTAAATACAGGGGATAAGGCCACTTGTACCGTTGTGAATATCACACCGACCGAGCTCCAGGTGGAGCTGGGTACCAAGCATACCGGTTATATCTCTGAAACGGAGTTTTCCGATGATCCTTCCGTCAAGATGGCAGAGGCTGTCAAGATTGGCGACCAGCTGGAGTGCGTCGTGCAGCGGGTCAACGATCAGGACGGCATCGTCACCCTGTCCAAGAAGAAGCTGGACGCCAACCGGAACTGGGAAATGATCGAAGAGGCTCAGGCCAACAAGACTGTGGTCGAGGGCTATATCAAGGAGGAGAACAAGGGCGGTGTCGTTGCCAACGTCAAGGGCATCCGCGTGTTCATACCCGCCTCCCAGACCGGTCTGCGCCGCAATGAGCCCATGGACAGCCTGGTGGGCACCACCGCCCGCATGCACATCACCGAGGTCAACCGCGGCCGCCGCCGCGTGGTGGGCTCCATCCGCAGCGTAGCCGCTGAGGAGCGGGCAGCCAAGGCCCAGGCCATTTGGGACAACATCGAGGTGGATAAGCACTACACCGGCACCGTGAAGAGCCTGACATCCTATGGCGCCTTCGTGGACATCGGCGGCGTGGACGGCATGGTCCACATCTCCGAGCTGTCCTGGTCCCGCATCAAGCACCCCTCCGAGGTGGTTTCCGTGGGCGACACCCTGGATGTGTATGTCATCAAGTACGACCCGGAGCGGAAGAAGATTTCCCTGGGCGTGAAGGACCGCACCGTCTCCCCCTGGCAGAACTTCATGGACACCTGCGCCGTGGGCGACATTGTCAGCGTGAAGGTGGTCAAGCTGATGAGCTTCGGCGCCTTTGCCGAGATCGTGCCCGGTGTGGACGGCCTGATTCACATCTCCCAGATTGCCGACCATCGGGTGGAGAAGCCTGAGGACGAGCTGTCCGAGGGCCAGACCGTTGAGGTCAAGATCACCGACATCAATGAGGAGACCAAGAAGGTTTCCCTGTCCCGCCGTGCCGCCCTGCGCGCCGCGGAGGACGACTATGACGATGAGGACTGAGTTCCCCCTCGGCTGAACTGACTGCGCAAGGAGCCGCCGCACGAGATAAGTTCGTGCGGCGGTTTTTTGTCCTTTTTGTCATGCTTTTTCGTCGGCCTGTTCCCGCAAAAATCCGCCTTGTCAAAGGCCGGAGAAGCTGGTATACTGGAGCAAACGGCTGCAACGTGCATACCACGGGAAGGGTGGAAAACATATGGAAAAATTCTTTTCCTGGCTGAAAGGCAAGGCAAAGCAGGAACGGTCCTACTGCGCCGCGGTGGTGCCGGCGGCGGGCAGCGCCCGGCGCATGGAGGGCGTGGATAAGATTCTGGCGGAGCTGGGCGGCGTCCCGGTAATCGTTCGGACCCTGGGGGCGCTGAACGACTGCGACCTGATCGACGAGATCATCGTCGTCACCCGGGAGGATTTGATCGTCCCCATCAGCGGCCTGGTCAGGCAACACGGTCTGAACAAGGTGAAAACGGTGGTGAAGGGGGGCGACACCAGGGCAGAGTCCGTCCGGCTGGGGCTGGCGGAGGTGTCCAAAGAGGCGGATCTGGCGGCCATCCACGACGGCGCTCGGCCTTTCGTCACCAGGGAGCTGCTGGAGGAGGTCATCCAGACGGCGGAGCGCACCAACGCCGCCGCCCCGGCTGTCCCGGTGGTGGACACCGTCAAGGTGGCCCACAACGGTTTGGTGGACAGCACCCCGGACCGGGAGACGCTGTTCGCGGTGCAGACCCCTCAGGTCTTTGAATACGGACTGATCACCGGCGCATTGGAGCGGGCCCTGCGGGACAAGATACCGCTGACCGACGACTGCTCCGCCGTGGAGGCCATGGGCATGAAGGTCACGCTGACCACAGGCAGCCGGGAGAATATCAAAATCACCACGCCCATCGACTTGGCGACAGGGGAGGCAATCTTACAATGGCTGGAACAGGATTGAGAATCGGTCAGGGCTATGATGTACACAGACTGGTAGAGGGCCGCAGGCTGATTCTGGGGGGCGTGGACATCCCCTGGGAAAAGGGCCTGCTGGGCCACTCCGACGCCGATGTGCTGATTCACGCCATCATGGACGCCCTGCTGGGGGCGGCCGGACTGGGGGACATCGGCAAGGCCTTCCCGGACAATGACCCGGCCCTGGAGAACATCTCCAGCGTGGTGCTGCTGGACAGGACGATGGCCCTGCTGAACGAGGCCGGGTACCGGGTGGTCAACGTGGACGCCACCATTGTGGCCCAGCGGCCGAAGCTGGCCCCCTATCTGCCCGCCATGCGTGCCCTGCTGGCCCGGCACATGGGGGTGGCGGAGGGTTGCGTCAACGTCAAGGCCACCACGGAGGAACACCTGGGCTTCACCGGGGACGGCTCCGGCATGGCGGCCCAGGCTGTGGCCCTGCTGGAACAGATGGAAAAAGGCTGGCAAAAATAACTGACAAAAATGACAAAATGCCACACGCGCCGCCTGAGCATCGGGAACAGGCGGCCCCGCAAAAGAGGGAACCCTTATGCTGAAAGACAAAACGATTCTTCTGGGCGTCACCGGCGGCATCGCCTGCTACAAGAGCGCCATGCTGGCCTCCGCCCTGGTGAAGCAGCACGCCAACGTGCAGGTGGTGATGACGAAAAACGCCACCGAGTTCATCACCCCCCTGACCTTTGAGCAGCTGACGGGCCATCGGGTGGCGGTGGACACCTTTGACCGCAGCTTCTCCTATCAGGTGGGCCACATCTCCCTGGCCAGTCAGGCCGACCTGGTGCTGATCGCCCCGGCCACCGCCAACGTGCTGGCGAAGCTGGCCAATGGCTTGGCGGACGATATGCTGACCACCACCGTGCTGGCCTGCCGCTGCCCCAAGATCGCCGCCCCGGCCATGAACACCGGGATGTACGAAAATCTGGTGACTCAGGACAATCTGGAAAAGCTCCGCCACTACGGCTGGGAGATTGTGGAGCCGGCCAGCGGTCACCTGGCCTGCGGCACCGAGGGCAAGGGCCGGATGCCGGAGCCGGAGGAGCTGCTCCAGGTCTGCCTCCACGCCCTGTCCCATGAGAAGGACATGACGGGGAAGCGGGTGCTGGTGACGGCAGGCCCCACCCAGGAGGACATCGACCCCGTCCGCTACCTGACCAATCGCTCCTCCGGCAAGATGGGCTACGCCATCGCCAAAGCCGCCTCCGCCCGGGGGGCGGAGGTGACGCTGGTCTCCGGCCCGGTACACCTGCCGAAACCGCCTTATGTGGAGGTGGTGAACGTCCGCTCCGCGGCGGAGATGTACGACGCCGTCACCGGCCGCAGCGGGGAGATGGACATCATCATCAAGGCTGCCGCCGTGGCGGACTACCGCCCCGCCTCCGTGGCGGAGGACAAGGTGAAGAAGGGGGACGGCGACCTCTCCATCCCCCTGACCCGCACCCGGGACATTTTGCAGTACCTGGGCGACCACAAGCGCCCCGGCCAGTTTCTCTGCGGCTTCTCCATGGAGACCAGGGACATGGTGGCGAGCAGCAGGAAAAAACTGAAAAAAAAGCACCTGGACCTGATCGCCGCCAACAACGTGAAGGTGGCGGGGGCGGGCTTCGCCGGGGACACCAACATCCTCACCCTGATTTCCCCCGACAGCATGGAGGAGCTGCCCCTCCTGACCAAGGAAGAGGCCGCCCACGCCCTGCTGGACGCCATTTTGCAGCGGATGGGGTAGAACCATCTGCCGCTCATCGAGGGCGATGTCATCAATTTAAAGAGGATTGTATTCCTTATCCAGGGGGAACCCACCCCGCCCATGAACCGCATCCCGGTTCATGGGCATTTTTTTGCCCTCCTGCCCTTGCCCAAACGGGAATTTGCATGAATCCTGTCATATTTTACCGGAACTTTACCGGTGGTTGGTTTCAAATCTTACATATGGGCGGTACAATGAAGCTGTACAGCTTTCTGCTGTGAACCAAACGACTGCAATCAGTTGAAAAAGAGAGGTAGAATACTTCATGCGGAACAGGAAACGAATCCTCTTGCTGCTCCTGGCTGTGGCGCTGACGCTGAGCGGCTGCGGCGCGGCGGGGGACAGCCTGACGGCGGTGGACGGCCTGGAGGCCCTGGGCGGGGTTCAGGTGGTGTCCAGAGAGGAAGGCTCCGGCACCCGGAGCGCCTTTGCGGAGCTGGTGGGCTTTGACGAGGGCGCGGACGGCGAAAGCGCCGACGCCACGGTGGAGACGGCCCTGGTGGTCACGGACGGTTCGGCGGTGATCGCCGCCGTGGAGGACGACCCGTCGGCGGTGGGCTATGTCTCCATGGGGTCGCTGGACGCTCTGGACGGGGCCAAAACCCTGGCGGTGGACGGCGTGGAGGCCACGCTGGACAACGTAAAGAACGGCAGCTATCCCCTGAGCAGGCCCTTCTGCCTGGCCTGGAGCGGCAGCCTCAGTGAGCTGGAGCAGGACTTCCTGACCTATGTGCTGGGGAAGGGGCAGGACATTGTGGCCCAGAGCTATGTGACGGTGGTGGACAGCGCCACCTTCCTCTCCGGGAAGCAGTCCGGCACCATCACCGTCCACGGCTCCACCTCCGCCGCCCCGCTGCTGGAGGCGCTGGCAGAGGAGTACAT
>JAJQET010000231.1 GCA_021201515.1 Clostridiales bacterium
GGGATGCCCCTGGTGGACGACCGGCTGTGCGCCGGGGATTTGGCGCTGGACGTGAAATCCCTGACGCTGTACTGTACCGCCACCGGCCAGAGCGTCCACCTCAGCGAAAAAGAGTGCTGGGTGCTGGAATACCTGCTCACGAACCAGACGCAAATCCTGTCAAAAGAGCAGCTGGCGGTGAAAATCTGGGGCTATGAGGACGAGGCGGAGTACAACAAGGTGGAGGTCTATATCTCCTTCCTCCGGAAGAAGCTGGCCTTCGTCGGCTCCCGGGTGGAGATCAAGGCGGTGCGGGGAGCCGGATATGAATTGAGGTGGGACTGTGGATAAAAAGCGGCAGGGCAGCGTCTTTCAGCGTTCCCGGCGGCAGATTGTGGCGGTGATTATGGCGGTGTTTCTGCTGCTGTTTGCCATTACGCTGTCCGCCATCTACGTTATCAGCTATCAGGAGCTGTATCAGGAGAATCAGGATATGCTGGAGATGTATGTGGAGCAGTACCACGAGAACGGCAACCCCAGCGAGATGCAGCGCTCAGAGGAATCCCCTCAGGGGAGCAGTCCCCCGGAGCAGGACGAACCGCCGGACCGTGACAGTACCCGGTATCTGCTGTCCTCCTTCTATTCCGTGGCCTTTGACGGGGCGGGCGAGCCCTACAGCACAGACATGGGCGACGGTACGCTGTATACGGAGAGCAGGCTGTCCGAAGTGGCGGAGGGCATACTGGAGACGGGCCGAAGCCAGGGCACCTACGGGAACTTCGTCTACTGCGTGGATACAGAGGAGGACTACACCCTGGTGGTGCTGATGGACAACACTCTGGTCTCCGACAGCTTCACCACCCTGTTCCGGAATGCGCTGCTGCTGGGGGCGGTCATGGTGGCGGTGCTCTTCCTGTGCGCCGTCGGCCTGGCCCGCTGGATCATCCAGCCTCTGGAGGAAAGCGACCGCCGCCAGCGGCAGTTCCTCTCCGACGCGGGGCACGAGCTGAAAACGCCGGTGGCGGTGGTGGAGGCCAACGCGGAGCTGCTGGAGCGGGAGATTGGTGAGAATCAGTGGCTGCGGAACATCCGCTCCGAGAGCGGCCGGATGGCCGGGCTGGTCAGCGAGCTGCTGACCCTGGTGCGGACAGAGCGGGAAGCACCCCAGATGGAACCGCTGGAGTTCAGCCGCCTGGTGCTGGGCGGGGTGCTGCCCTTTGAAAGCGTGGCCTTTGAACAGAGCCGGGAGCTGGAGTACCGGATCGACGAGAACATCACCCTGCAGGGGAACCCCGGCCAGCTGAGCCAGTTGGTCTCCATCCTGATGGACAACGCCCTCTCCCACAGCGAAGGGGCGGGGGGCATCGCCGTGACGCTGAGCCGGGAGCGGGAGGAGGCCGTTCTGACGGTGTCCAACCCCGGCTTCATCCCGGAGGAGGACAGGACGGAGATCTTTGTCCGCTTCTTCCGAAGGGACGCCAACCGCAGCGGCACAGACCATTACGGGCTGGGCCTGACCATCGCCCAGACGGTCGTGACGGCCCACCAGGGGGAGATTCAGGTGGATTGCAGCGGCGGGCGGGTCATCTTCACCGTCCGCCTTCCCGCCGGGGAGAAAAAGCGCCGCAAAACGGGGAAAAGACCCCGCCGACGGTGAGCGGAGCCTGACAACAGTTCACCGGCGCAGAAGTGAAGCCTGAAAAGCAAAAAACCGGACACCGAGGCTGATACCTGAGCGTATCAAACCGGTGCCCGGTTCTGGTCGGAATGCCGGGATTCGAACCCGGGGCCTCTTGGACCCGAACCAAGCGCGATACCAAACTTCGCCACATCCCGCAACAACCGTTATTATAGCGTTTCCCGGCGGGAATGTCAAGGGCGAAAAATGAATGTGGGGAAAATTCCTGCACCGCAGATGGCTGTGCCTTCCTGCGGACGGAACCTGTATTTTTCTCAATCCCTGCTGAGGAAGGCAAACGTCCCCTCCGGCGTCAGCGTTGCCTCTTCAAAGGAGCGCAGATAGCTATGGCAGCTTCGGCGCATTTCCTCTTCGCTGGCGGCAAACATGGGGTCATAGACCCCCACCGTCACCATACCGGCCTCCCTGGCCCCTGCGCAGGACAGGGGAGAGTCGTCAAAAAAGACGCAGTCCTCCGGGGCCACCCCCAGCTGGGCCGCAACCATGCAAAATCCCTCCGGGGCGCGCTTCTCCACCCCCAGTTCGGAGGCGTACAGCACCGCCTCGAAACAGCGGTCGATGCCGTGGTGGCGCAGGGCGGCCTCGCATAGGGGGCGGGCGCAGGAGGTGTAAACGGCCATCCGCTCCCCCCGGTCGGCGCAGCGGGAGAGGAAGGCTCGGACGCCGGGCTTCAGGGGGATTTCCTCCCCGTAGCTCTGCCGCACCATGGCCAGCCACTCCGCGACAATGTCCTCCTCGCTGTCCTCCAGATGGCAGAATTTCTTTGTGAACCTAGCCCCGGCGGGAAGGCTGGCGTGTACCACCCCCTCATGGTACGCCTGGGCCCAGGGCAGCCCCCGTTTGGCCGGAAAGCGGCCGGCGCCCGCCTGCGAAGCCTTGTTGGAGTCGGGCGGGGTTCGGTCCGGGTGCAGCGGCGGCGGACCG
>JAJQET010000338.1 GCA_021201515.1 Clostridiales bacterium
GGGGGGAGTTCGGGGCCTCACTCCCCCCTAAGAACCCCTCTCCTATCCCGCTGGGGCTTTGCGCTGTCCAGCCCATCAGTGGTCTATTCCGTTAGAGACGATGTGACTTGACACGCACCAAAGCTGCCGCCGATGGCGGCTGGCTGGGATTGCCGCCCACGTTCCCGCCGTCAAGCGGCATTTCCGCTGCGCTCCCTATGCCTTACGGCGGAACAGGCGGCAATTTTATTGTCCTTTCGTCGCGGAAATCTGACTGTAAGGCTACGTTATCCCCCTCAACTCAAGATAGATTGTGTCTTAAGTTGATGACATTGCCCTGAAAGGGTAGGGAGCGAAGCGGAAATGCCGCTTGACGGCGGAGCAGTCTGGCTTTTGGCCAGACTGAGGGTTGAAAAACCGAACCCCCAGTGACAACCTTTGCCCCCGGCCCAGGCGTTTCCGCCTGCGGCCGGGGGCAGCGTTGTTTTATGGAGTTCAACGATCGGCGCAGAGCCGCCGAATATCCCCGCACAGCTGTTCCACCGCCGTCGGGTCAGTGGCCCAGGAGGTGCAAAACCGGACGGCGCTGTGCGTCTCATCCATCCGCTGCTGATAGGAGAAGCTGTAGGAGCCGGCCAGCTCCGCCAGCACCCTGTCCGGCAGGATGGGGAAGAGCTGGTTGGTGGTGTTCTCCACCAGGAAGGGCACCCCCGCCTCCCGGAAGGTCGCCCGCAGCCGGTCGGCCAGGCGGTTGGCGTGGGCGGCAATCTCCTCATAGGTTCCGTCCTCAAAGAGGGCCAGGAATTGCAGCCCCAGCAGGCGGCCCTTGGCCAGCATCCCGCCCCGCTGCTTGATGACATAGCGGAAGTCCTGTTTCAGGGCGGGGTTCGTCAGCACCACAGCCTCCCCGAACAGTGCCCCCACCTTAGTGCCGCCGATGTAGAAGGCGTCGGTGAGCCGGGCCAGGTCGGCCATGGTCACGTCGTTGCCCTCGGCGGTGAGGCCGTAGCCCAGCCTGGCCCCGTCCACATAGAGGTACAGCCCCCATTCCCGGCAGGCGGCGGAGATGGCCTCCAGCTCCGCCAGGGTGTACAGCGTCCCCAACTCCGTGGGGTGGGAGAGGTACACCATCCCCGGCTGAACGGTATGCTCAAAGCTCTCGTTCTCCGCATGGGCGCGGCAGGCGTCAGCAATCTGTCCGGCGGTGAGTTTCCCGTCCCTGCCGGGCAGGGCCAGCACCTTGTGGCCGCAGGCTTCGACGGAGCCGGTCTCGTGGACGTGGATGTGGGCGCTCTCCGCCGCCAGCACCCCCTGATGGGTGCGGAGCGCTGCGGCGATCACCGTCAGATTGGCCTGGGTGCCGCCCACCAGAAAGTGAACGGCGGCCTCCGGCGCGGCGCAGCGCCTGCGCAGCAGCTCCGCCGCCGCCCGGCAGTAGGGGTCCTCCCCGTAGCCCACCGTCTGCTCCAGGTTGGTGGCCACCAGCTTCTCCAGCACCCTGGGATGGGCGCCCTCGTTATAGTCACAGTTGAATTGCAGCATCTGTCTGCTCCTTTCTCCGCGCTCAACCTCAAAAAGGCAGCCGCCTGCGTTTGCAGACGGCTGCACTGCGTTTTTGGTTATTCTTCAGGCTTCTCAGCGGCGGCCTCCGGAGCAGCTTCCGCCACAGGGGCGGCCTCCTGAACGGCCTCTGCCACAGGGGCGGGGGTCTCCTGCGTCGGCTCCTCAGCAGTGGCCTCTTCCTTAGCCTCCTCAGCGGGGGCGAAGTCCGCCGGGTCGTAGGTGGTGGCCCCGTCCTTGCCGTGGCAGTTCTTCCACTTCTTACCGGAGCCGCAGGGGCAGAGGTCGTTGCGGCCGATGCGGTTCTTCTTGACGATGGGCACACGCTTGGGCTTCTCGGCCTCGTTCTCGGCCACATGATCCACCTTGCCGTGGGTCTCGGCACCCTTCAGGCCGGGGTTGACGTCGCCGGTGGTGATGCCGGCGGTGCGGGCGTCGGTGGCGGCGTTGGTGTAGCCAGAGGAGGAGCCGTGGGACTCCCGGGTGACCCTAGCCACAGCCCGACGCTCCACCTGGCGGTGACGGACGCGGGCCACATAGATGCGGCGCACCGTCTCCTCCTGGATGGCCAGCATCATCTGCTCAAACATATCGAAGCCTTCCCGCTTGTAGGCCACCACCGGGTCCTCCTGGCCGTAGCTCTTCAGGCGGATGGACTGCTTCAAATCGTCCATGATGTCCAGATGCTCCATCCAGTACTCGTCCACCACACGGAGCAGCATGACCCGTTCCAGCTCCCGCATCAGGGTCTCGCCCAGCACCTTTTCCTTCTGCTCGTAGATGTCGAAAGCGCGGGCCTTGACCTCCTCGATCAGCTCGGCAGGTTTCTTGGCGGCAATCTCCTCATCGGTGTAGACCAGTTCCTCATTGGTCAGGAACACCATCCGGTAGGGGGCGGTGGCGTCGGCAAAGTCGGCGGCGGAGATGGTCTCATGCTCGCCCACCTTGCCCATGATGCTGCGGGTGATGCTGTCGGTGATCATCTGGAGGATGTCGGGCTTCAGATTGTCGCCGTTCAGCACCTTCCGGCGGTCGGCGTAGAGGACCTCACGC
>JAJQET010000041.1 GCA_021201515.1 Clostridiales bacterium
GAACATACCTTTATAGACAATGGTGCGGCTGGAGCAGGAGACCACATAGGTGTTGTCGTTAGACTGCTCGAAGACCCGGCGGGCGATGTACAGCTTCCGGTCAAAGGCCAGCCCCTTCTCGCAGCGGGCGGGCCGCTCCACAAAACCCTGCTCGATGTAGGGCATACAGTCCAGGGCCTTGTGGCCCAGGATGGCGGGGTTGATGGGGACGGTGCGCCACCCCAGGAAGCGCATCCCCTCCTTTTCCACAATGACCTCGAACATCTTCTTGGCCTGGGAGCGTTTCAGCGTGTCCTGGGGGAAGAAGAACATTCCGATGCCGTAGTCCCGTTCATCCCCCAGGGTGATGCCGCACAGGGCAGCGGCCTTGCTGAAAAACCTGTGGGAGATTTGCAGCATGATGCCCACGCCGTCGCCGGTCTTGCCCTCGGCGTCCTTGCCGGCCCGATGCTCCAGCTTTTCCACGATTTTCAGGGCGTTGTCCACGTTGGCATGGCTCTTGCGGCCTTTGATGTCCACCACGGCGCCGATGCCGCAGGCGTCATGCTCAAACCGGGGGTCGTAAAGCCCCTGGGCAGGCATGGTGCACTCCGTTCTGTTCATTTCCATAGTTCCTGACTCCTTTTCGGTGATGTGGGAGAAACGTTCTGTGTGTTCGCGTGGAAAGGTGCCCCAGAGGGCGCAGCAATGGCACGCTGCCTCCCCATTGAGACACCTTTCTTCGTCATATCCGATTGTGTTTGGGTCTTATTTGCTCAGCAGCGCCACGATCCGTTCCACGGCCTCCACCGTGGCGTCCGCCTCGCCGAAGGCGGTGAAGCGGATGTAGCCCTCGCCGCTGGGGCCGAAGCCTGCGCCGGGGGTAGTGGCCACGTTGGCCTCCTCCAGCAGCTTGTCAAAGAAGGCCCAGGAAGGCATGCCGTCCGGGGTCCTGGCCCAGACATAGGGGGAGTTCTTGCCGCCGTAGACCTCCAGCCCGGCCTTTTGCAGCCCGTCATAAATCACCTTGGCGTTCCGCTTGTAGAAGGCGATGTTCTCCATGATTTGCCGCTGGCCTTCCTCGGTGTACACCGCCGCGGCGCCCCGCTGAATGATATAGGAGGTGCCGTTGAACTTGGTGCTCTGGCGGCGGTTCCACATACCGTTCAGGCTGACGCCGTCCCGCACCAGTGCCTTGGGCACCACGGTGTAGCCGCAGCGGGTGCCGGTGAAGCCCGCCGTCTTGGAGAAGGAGCGGAACTCGATGGCGCAGGTTCTGGACCCCTCCACCTCGAAGATGGAGTGGGGAACGTTGTCCTCCTCGATAAAGGCTTCATAGGCCGCGTCAAAGAGGATGACCGCGCCATTGGCGTTGGCGTAGTCCACCCAGACCTTCAGCTGCTCTTTGGTCAGCACCGTGCCGGTGGGGTTATTGGGGGAGCAGATATAGATGAGGTCCACCGGCTCCGTGGGGAGGGCGGGGACGAAGCCGTTCTCCGCCACGGTGGGCATATAGTAGAGGTTCGTCCACTTCTCTGCCTGGGGGTCATAGTCCCCGGCCCGGCCGGCCATGGCGTTGGTATCCACATACACGGGATACACCGGGTCGCAGACGGCCACCTTGTTGTCCACGCCAAAGATGTCCCCGATGTTGCCGCAGTCGCTCTTGGCCCCGTCGGAGATGAACACCTCGTCGGGCTGGATGTCCACCCCCCGGCGCTGGAAGTCGTGGGCGACGATGGCCTCCCGCAGGAAGGCGTAGCCCTGCTCCGGGCCGTAGCCACGGAAGGTCTCCGCCCTGCCCATTTCGTCCACCGCCGCGTGGAGGGCGTCGGTGACCGCCGGCACCAGGGGCCGGGTCACGTCGCCGATGGAGAGCTTGATAATCTTCCGCTCCGGGTGCGCCTGGGCGTAGACCGAGATGCGCCGGGCCACCTCGCTGAACAGATAGCTGCCGGGCAGCTTTTGATAGTTGCTGTTAATGGTTGCCATGTGATACCTCCATATCCTTTCCTTGTGCCCCAAAGGGCACGCTTCTGTTTTCCGCTTTTTCGGTACGTTCGCTAAAATTCGTCGCCTAAAATCAGTCTGGCGGTCTGCACCATCCGTGCGCCGGTGTCCATGCTCTGCTTCTGGATGTAGCGATGGGCCTGCTCCTCCGTCATGCCGTTGCGCTCCATCAGAAGCCGCTTCGCCGCCTCCACCACCGCCCGTTCCTCCTCGTTCCTGCGGGGACGGATGTACTTGCTGAGCTGCCGGTTAGCCTGCATCAGCATCTCCACCGAGGCGCACAGGCTGCTCCGGGACACCGGGGCGGGCAGCCGGAAGATGTCCTCATTCACCAGGTCCAGCTGGCCCTGGGTGGCCACCATCAGCATGGAGCACTCCGGCGGCAAATCCTCGAACAAATCCTCACAGGTGCCGTCTGTCAGCTTATACCCGCAGACGACCACAGTCAAGCGCGATTTATGAACCATGCGTTTGACCTCGCCGCAGCTGCGCATGGTCAGGCACCCCACGGCGCACCCCGCCTGAATCAGCTCCGCCATCCTCCGGCAGGTGGTCTCGCTTTCAAACGCAACGATTATTTTTTCCACTCTCATCACGCTCCC
>JAJQET010000003.1 GCA_021201515.1 Clostridiales bacterium
AAGAAGGCGGCTTAAGGGGAAGCTCGGGGCCTCGCTCCCCCTTAAGAATCCCCCTCCTATCCCGCTGGTGCTTCGCGCTGTCCAAACCATAGGTGGTCTATCCCGTCAGAGACGATGTAACATGGTCACTGGTGAGACTGCCGCCGATGGCGGCTGGCTACGATTGCCGCACGTTCCACCCTGCCGGAGGCGGGCGGAACGTGGCGTCAATTTTGTTATCCTTTGGTCGTGGACATCTAACTGTAAGGCTACGGTATCCTCCTCAACTCAGGATGAATTACATTTTAAGTTGATGCCGCTGCCCTTTTGCAGACGTCCGTCAGCGGGCGGACAGGTAATAGCCCACGCCCCATTTGGTGAGAATCAGCTCCGGGTTGGCGCTGTCCCGCTCCAGCTTCTCCCGCAGGCGGCGAACGTGGACGTCCACGGTGCGGTAGTCCCCCTGGTAGTCATAGCCCCAGACCTTGTCCAGGAGCTGCTCCCGGCTGTAGACAAAGCCGGGGTTGTGCATCAGCAGGGAGATCAGGTCGAACTCCCTGGCGGTCAGCTCCACCCGCTGTCCGTCCTTCCAGGCGCAGCGCTGCCCCTCGTCCAGGGATACGCCCCCACGGGACAGTTCCTCCGGCGCAGACTGGGCGGATTTGCCGCTGTTGGCCCGGCGGAGCAGGGCCTTGATGCGGGCCTTCAGCTCCAGAATGTTGAAGGGTTTGGTCACATAGTCGTCCGCGCCGCACTCAAAGCCCATCAGCTTGTCCATGTCCTCGCTGCGGGCGGTGAGCATGATGATGGGCACGTCGGAGAAGGTGCGGATCTGCACGCAGGCGTCCAGACCGTCCAGCCTGGGCATCATCAGGTCCAGGATGATCAGGTCGGGATGCTCCGTCCTGGCCAGGGCCACGGCCTCCTCGCCGTCCCCGCCGGTGATGACCTCATAGCCCTCGTTCTCCAGGTTGAATTTGATGCCTTTGACGATAATGCGTTCATCGTCTACCACTAACAGTTTCATTTGCTGCCTCCAGGGGAAACCGGACGCCCCGGAGCTGCGGGGCGGTCCGTCTTTTCCAGAAATTTCAGATTATTTTTAGAATTCCGCGTTGCATGAACGGCCGGCTTCTGCTATAATAAAACCGACGTATGCCGACAGCGCGGCAGAACCGCCGCAGCCCAGGCTTTGGAAGGGCTGTGGGGCGGCCCTGCGTTTATTATATCATATTTGACAGAGGTTTCCTATGAAAAAGATGAAAGTTCTCTCCTTTTTTTGCGCATTTTTTCTCAGCGTCACCGTGCTGGTCTCTCCGGCGGCGGCCCTGAGCCGGTCTGCCTCGGATATTTTGGAGGGCATGGAGGTGGAGGCCCAGGCGGCCCTGCTGGTGGACGCGGATACGGACGTGATTTTCTACGAGCAAAACGCCTACGACAAGGTCTACCCTGCCTCCATCACCAAGGTGATGACGGCGGTGTGCGTCTTCCGGGCCATTGAGGACGGCCAGCTGAGCCTGGACACGGAGGTCACCGCCCAGGACGACTGCTGGGATGGCTTGGATTCCTCCAGCTCCAACGCCAACATCCGGGAGGGCGAGGTCATGACGGTGGAGGAGCTGTTATACTGCCTGCTGGTGGCCTCCGCCAACGAGGCGGCTAACATCCTGGCGGAAGAGGTCTCCGGCAGCATTGAGGACTTTGTGACGCTGATGAACGAGACGGCTGCGGAGCTGGGCTGCACCGGCACCAACTTCGTCAACCCCCACGGTATGCCGGACGACGACCATTACACCACCTGCTACGACCTGTACTTAATGGCGAAGGAAGCCATGCGCTTTGACGACTTCTGCACCATCGTCAAGAGCAAGGAGTGCTACATCGAGGCCACCAACCTCTCCGAGCAGCGGCACTACTACAACACCAACGGCCTGCTGTCCAACCTGAGGTACACCGGCTACTACTATGAGAAGTGCATCGGCATCAAGACCGGCTCCACCGACGACGCGGGCTATTGTCTGCTGGCCGCGGCGGAGGAGGACGGGCAAACCCTGATCTCCGTGGTCATGGGCTGCGAGAACCCGGTGGTGGACGGCGTTACCCAGCGCCTGCAGTTCAGCGAGTCCTCCCGCCTGCTGGAGTGGGGCTTTGACAACTTCTCCACCATCACCATCCTGGAGGAGAACGAGCCGGAGGGCACCGTTCCCGTCACCCTCAGCGATGAGGCGGACTATGTGACGGTGGTTGCGGAGACGTCCCTGGAGGCCCAGCTGCCCAACGACATTACGGCGGACGACTTCCGGAAGGACATCAACCTCATCAGTGAGGTGGAGGCCCCGGTGATGAAGGGAGACGTGCTGGGCACCATGACCCTGACCCTGGACGGGACGGAGTATGGAACGGTGAACTTGGTGGCGGCCAACGATGTGGCGGTGTCCGAGGTGCTGCTGCGGAAGGCCCAGCTGGAGACGCTGGTGGGCCAGTGGTGGATGAAGATCGTCTTTTTGATGGCGGGGCTGATATTGCTGCTGGTGCTGCTGCGGCTGCTGGTGTTCTGCCCGAAGAAGAAAAGCCGGTACGGCTCCTCTGGCGGTTCCCGGCGAGGCAACT
>JAJQET010000182.1 GCA_021201515.1 Clostridiales bacterium
GTATAACACATCAGTGAAAAAAAAACAATATAATGCTGTAAATTGCAATAGACCTAAATTTATTTTCTTCACTTGCAGTACAATACCAGCATAGCTGTCTGCGGTTTTTGAAAAATATACCGCTGGCATACTTTCTAAATAACGCAAACTCGCTCAGTCGAGAAAAGCAGGCCATGCCCTAGCAAGAGCAAACGCTCTATTTCCTTCCAATATCCTTATCAAGATCAAAGGACACCAGCCCCGCCGGGAGAGAAAAACCTGCTTCCTTCGAAGACGCCTTCCCCAAAGCCGCAAATCCCCCTTGCATCTCCCCTGAAAACCGTATATAATAATGTTGCACTGTGTACAAAATCTGACGCCGCTTCCATTCGGCGGCGTCCAGGAGGAAAGCTATATGTCAAAAAAGTTCTATATCACCACCCCCATTTACTACCCGTCCGACAAGCTGCACATCGGCCACACCTACTGCACCGTGGCCACCGACGTCATGGCCCGCTACAAGCGGATGTGCGGCTACGACGTCATGTTCCTCACCGGCACGGACGAGCATGGGCAGAAGATTGAAACCAAGGCGAAAGAGGCTGGCGTCACCCCCCAGCAGTTCGTGGACAATATCGTCACCGCCTCCGGCGGCATCAAGGACCTGTGGAAGCTGATGAACATCTCCAACGACCGGTTCATCCGCACCACTGACGACTATCACTGCAAGTCCGTCCAGGCCATCTTTAAGAAGATGTACGACAAGGGCGACATCTATAAGGGCACCTACAAGGGCAAGTACTGCGTCCCCTGCGAGTCCTTCTGGACGGAGAGCCAACTGGTGGACGGCAAGTGCCCCGACTGCGGCCGCCCCGTGAAGGACGCGGAGGAGGAGGCGTACTTCTTCCGCCTGTCCAAATATCAGCAGCCCATCCGGGACCTGCTGACCAAAACTGACTTCCTGGAGCCCAGGAGCCGGGTGAACGAGATGGTGAACAATTTCATCGACCCCGGACTGGAGGACCTCTGCGTCTCCCGCACCAGCTTCTCCTGGGGCATCCCCGTTACCTTTGACGAAAAGCACGTGGTCTACGTCTGGATCGACGCCCTGAGTAACTATATCAACGCCCTGGGCTACGAGAACGACAAGTATGACGACTTCGACAAGTACTGGCCCGCCGACGTGCACTTCGTGGGCAAGGAAATCGTCCGGTTCCACTCCATCATCTGGCCCGCCATGCTGATGAGCCTGGGCCTGCCCCTGCCGAAAAAGGTGTACGGCCACGGCTGGCTGCTGCTGGACGGCGGCAAAATCTCCAAGAGCAAAGAGAACACCACCGTCAACGTGGTGGACCCAGTGATTCTGGCCCAGCGCTACGGAGTGGACGCCCTGCGGTACTACCTGATGCGGGAGTTCCCCTTCGGCAGCGACGGCAACTTCTCCAACGAGCTGCTCATCAACCGCATCAACGTGGATCTCGCCAACAATCTGGGCAACCTGGTCAGCCGCACCACCGCCATGGTGGGCAAGTACTTCGGCGGCACCCTCCCGGCGGAGCAGACCGCCGATGAGGAGAAGGACGCCGAACTGATCGCCATGGCCTCCTCCCTCCGAGGCAAGTATGAGGAGCTGATGGAGCACTACACCTTCCAGGGCGCTGTGGTGGAGGTCTTCAAGGTCATTGACCGGGCCAACAAGTATATCGACGAGAATGCCCCCTGGATCCTGGCCCGCAGCCAGGAGCAGCGGCCCCGTCTGGCCCGGGTCATGTACAACCTGCTGGAGACCATCCGCATCTGCGCCAGCCTGCTGACCCCCTTCATGCCGGAGACGGCGGAGAAAATCGCCGCCCAAATCGGCTCCGACAAAAACGGCTGGGAGGACGCGGCGGAGTGGGGCCGCCTGAACCCGTCCGCCACCGTCACCAAGGGGGAGAACCTGTTCCCCCGCATCGACCTGAAAAAGGAGCTGACCGAGCTGGCCGCCATTGAGGAGCAGCACAAGCTGGAGGAGCAGCGGGCCGCCTCCCCCGCCCTGGAGCTGGAGCCCCAGCTGGAGGAGCAGGTGGACTTCGCCACCTTTGAAAAGAGCGACTTCCGGGTGGTGAAGGTGAAGGACTGCCAGCCGGTGAAGAAATCCACCAAGCTGCTGCGGTTCACCCTGGACGACGGAACCGGCGTTGACCGGCAAATTCTCTCCGGCATCGCCAAATGGTACAAGCCGGAGGAGCTGGTGGGCAAGACCCTGGTGGCCATCGTGAACCTGCCGCCCCGGAAGATGATGGGGCTGGCGTCCAACGGTATGCTGATCTCCGCCGTCCGGAAGGAACACGGCGAGGAGGTGCTGAACCTGCTGATGCTGGACGACAGCATCCCCGCCGGAAGCAAGCTCTGCTGAAACTCACGAAAATCCGTTAAAAACTGCATTTCCCAGGCCGGCATCGGAAGGGGTCGGCCCGGCTGACCCGGAGCGCGCCGCCCTTCCGCAGATGTTGTGGAGGGGCGGCGCTTTGTTAGCTGTTAATGACCCCTCCACCGGCTGTCGCCGGTTCCCCTCCGCCGTCAAGCGGCATTTCCGCTTCGCTCCCTACCCTTTCAAGGGGGCA
>JAJQET010000218.1 GCA_021201515.1 Clostridiales bacterium
GGTGTAAGAAATATGAGATATGTATCCGGTTTGGGAGGGGGGTCTTTCTTCCCCTCTCTGGCGCTATCATAATGGCCGAACATGAAACGTAGCTGAAAGAAATAAAAACAATTTGTGACGGTAGGGAGAATTTTTCCTTCGCAGCGTCCCGGTGGTCAGCCTGCCGGTGTTTCCGACAAAAAACGCCGTTTCTCTTGCTTTTTGCTTAAATCGTGCTAAAATATTTCCAGAACCAACAAAACAGAGCGGGAAAGGATGGGGATTGCAATGGCACGGCATACCTCCAATCGAGACTATACGGGCTACAGCAGACAGAACCGGATCCTGTTGGCCTGCTGCGGCAGTCTTGCGCTGTTGGCGCTGCTCTTTGTGATTCTGATGGAGTGCTGGGCGTCCTCCCAAAAAGCCGCTCCGGAGGCCGATGACGGTCAGCAGCCTGCGTCCGCCACCGTTTCTGGCAGCTCCGGCCCGGAGTCCGGCGGCGATCAGCAGGCCGAGCCTGCCGCCGTTTCGGACAGCTCTTCCGCCGAACCGGAGGAGGACGACGGCCTCCACATCACCATCGCCGTGGGCGGCGATATCATGGCCCATGTCGCCGTGTCGGAGTGCGCCTACGACAGCGCCACGGATTCCTATGACTTCACCCCGTATTTCACCTATGCCGGAACCTGGTTCCAGGACGCGGACCTGGCGGTGGCCAATCTGGAGACCACCTTTGGCGGCACCGTCAACGGCTACCCCATGTTCAGCTCTCCGGACGACCTGGCCGACTCCCTGAAGGAACTGGGCTTTGACCTGCTCTCCACCGCCAACAATCACTGTATGGACTCCCGCAGCGATGGCCTGAAGCGCACCATCGAGGTGCTGGACGCCGCCGGAATCGACCATGTGGGCACCTACGCCAGTCAGGAATCCTTTGACGAAAATATGGGCGTCGTGGTGGAGGAGGTCAACGGCATCTCCATCGCCTTCCTGGATTATACCTACGGCGTGAATTATATGTCCGTCAAAGAGCCGTATCTCGTGAACCGCTACAACCTGACCACCTCCGACGAGAGCGAGGCCGCCATGAAGCTGGACACCCAGAAGCTGGATGACGAGCTGGCCTATGCCCGCAGCCTGGGCACCGACCTGATCTTCGTGATGATGCACTGGGGTACGGAGCACCAGACCACGCAGAGCAGTTATCAGGAGGAGCTGGCGGACTATCTGATCGCGCGGGGCGCAGACGCCGCGCCGGGCGGACACTCCCACGTCCCCCAGCCCATGGAATACCGCACCGTCACCGATGTGGACGGCAACGAGGCCACCGGCTTTGTGTGCTACTCTCTGGGCAATCTGATCTCCGACATGAGCAAGGACAACACCTATATCACCGCGGTGCTGAACCTGGAGGTCACCAAAACGGAGGAGGGCACCGCCATCACCGGCGTCTCCTACGAGCCGCTGTATCTGCTGAACCCTTCCCACGATGAAATTGACACGCTGGTTCTGATGGATGTGCCCGCCGTCCTGGAGGCTTACGAGGCCGGGGAGAAAAACCCCTATCTGTCGGAGGAGCTTTGCACGGAGCTTCGGGCAAGCATGGCCACCCTCCGGGAGATTTTCGGCGAACAGTGGCCGGTGAGTAGTGAACAGTGACCGGAAAAACGGTGGCCCAGTTCCCCGCCCGGTCAGGGCCGCCGCGTTTAAAGTTTAAAACTGACAACAGCCAACGGCTGACAGGGTCTGAGAAAAGGGCCGCCGACGGGATGCCGCCGGCGGCCCGCCGCGTTTTTGTGATGTGATGCGCTTTCCCGGACCACGGGCGGTTACGGGGTTTCTGTCTGAGAAAAACCCTGCCGGCGAAGGCGCTCTCTTTTCCTCATAAAATCTCCAAACAAATTGAATCTTCCATTGCAATCCTCCTCTTTTAATGGTAAAATCACTTTAAGATGAATGATTCTGCCCAGGGAAAAGGAGCGACGCACATGGGAAAACGACTGAACCGCTGCCGCACGCTGCTGAGAAAGGCTCGCTTCGCCACCCTGAGGGACGGCTTCCGCCGGGCGGACTACCTGCGGAAGCATCAGGTGCTGAAGGAGATTGGTCAGCACGTCTATTACTATTCCCGGAACTACCCCGGCGACCCCAGGCTGCTGAAGCTGCACAACAACGTGGTCATCGCCACCGGCGTCCGGTTCATCTGCCATGACCGGATTGACATTCTCCTGTCCGGCCTGTATGCCCGGAACTATACCAAAACCTACGGCTGCATTGAGGTGATGGACAACGTGTTCATCGGGGCGGACGTCACCGTCCTGCCCGACGTGCGCATCGGACCCAACGCCGTCATTGGGGCGGGGGCCATCGTCACCAGGGACGTGCCGCCCGGTACCGTGGTGGCCGGTGTGCCCGCCAGGGTGATCGGCAGCTTTGACGAGCTGGTGGCCGACCGGGCGGACAAGCTCCACCCGGAGCGCAGCGAGGCGGCGCTGTGGGAGATCTTTGACCGGGAGCGCAGCTGTTAGTAGAGTGTGAAATCTAAATCTTCACTTTATACAACTATCGTAAAATGCCAACGGAATTTCCGGTGATG
>JAJQET010000173.1 GCA_021201515.1 Clostridiales bacterium
CCCAAGGAGGGGCGCAAAACCCTCCTCCGGCTGGTGGGCCTGTTCCGGGCAGAGCTGGGACTGGTGGCCGGGCTGATGACCGTGGTGGTGATCGGCTGCATCGGCTCCGTGGCCGCGCCGAGCTTCCAGGCCTCCGCCATCGACTGCATCTCCGCAGGGGCGTACCAGACCCTGACCCGATACCTGGTGCTGATGCTGATTGCCTATGTGGTATATGGCCTGTGTACCCTGTTCCAGGGGCTGGTAGCCGCACATCTGAGCCAACACATCGTGGGCAGGATGCGGAGCGACCTGTTCCAAAAGGTGGTCAACCTGCCCATCAAATATCTGGACACCCACTCCCACGGCGACATCATGAGCCGCATGACCAACGATGTGGAGAACATCTCCAATATCATCGCTCAGTCTCTGGCCTCCCTGGTGTCCGGCGTGCTGACCATCGTGGGCACCATCGCCATGATGGTGTACTACTGCTGGCAGCTGGCCATCCTCAGCTGCCTGACGGTGGTGGCCTCGGTGCTCATCACCACCGCCATTTCAAGGGTTATGCGGAAGCTGTTCCGCCGCCGACAGAGCCTTCTGGGCGACCTGAACGGTACCGTGGAGGAGAAGATTATCGGCTACCGCACCGTCACCGCCTACAACCGGCAGGAGGCCACCATTCAGGAGTTCGAGACCATCTCCGATGATTTGAAGCGCACAGGCATCCGCGCCGAGGTCATCGGCTCCTCCATGGGGCCGCTGATGAATGTGGTCAGCAACGTGGCCTTCGTCATCGTGGCCGTGTGCGGCGGATATTTCGCCATTCATGGCATCATCTCTGTGGGGGTCATCTCCGCCTTCATCGTCTACGCCAAGCAGTTCTCCCGCCCCATCAATGAACTTGCCAACCTGTACGCCCAAATCGAGACGGCCATCGCCGGTGCGGAGCGGATTTTTGCCGTCATGGACGAAACGGAGGAGGACAAGAGCGGACAGGGTGATATGGAGCAGGCCAAAGGCGTCATCACCTTCCGGAATGTGGACTTCTCCTACGTCCCCGGCAGGCAGGTGCTGTACGGCTTCAACCTGGAGGTGCAGGCCGGGCAGAAGGTGGCGCTGGTGGGGGCCACCGGCAGCGGCAAGACCACAGTGGTCAACCTGCTGATGCGGTTCTACGATGTGGATGCGGGAGAAATCCTCATCGACGGTGTCAACATCAGGGACATTGCCGCTGATGCCCTGCGCCGCAGTACCGCCATCGTGCTGCAGGACACAGTGTTGTTCTCTGACACTATTCGGGGGAATCTGAAATATTCCAACCCCAACGCCACCCAGGAGGAGTTGGATCACGCGGCGGCCATGTCCGGCTGCACCGGATTGATCCGCCGCCTGCCGGAGGGATACGACACCCAGCTCTCCGAGGGGGGCAGCAACCTGTCCCAGGGACAGCGGCAGCTGCTGTCCATCTGCCGGGCATTCCTGGCCAGCCCCAAGATTCTAATTCTGGACGAGGCAACCTCCAGCGTGGACACCCGTACTGAGAAGCGGATTCAGGACGCCACGGTGAACCTGATGCGGGATCGCACCAGCCTCATCATCGCCCACCGGCTCAGCACCATTCAGGACGCCGACCTCATCGTCGTCATGGATCAGGGACGCATCGTGGAGACCGGACAGCATGAGACACTGCTGGCAAAGAAGGGGAGGTACTACAATCTATATATGACCCAGTTTGCAGGGAACCAAATCTGATGAGGGGCAGCAATTAAGCGCGCCGCCGTTTCAGGCGAAGGCCAAATACCAGGCCGAACACGAAAGCAAACTCAAGCTCTTTTATCGTGCAAGACGGATTTTGAAGGAGGCGGGAATACCGCCGGAGTTTTCTCAGGAAACCGTTGACGCATGGAGAAAAGAGCTTGCTTTGCTTCAGGACGAGCGAGCTGCGGAGTATGCAGAGTTTAAGCCCTTGAGAGACGAGCAACGGCAAATGTCCCACATCCAGTATTGCGTGAACCGTGTCATTCAGCCGGAGCCGCAAACGCAGAAAAATGTATAAACTCCTCCATTTTACAGAGAATACGTTCAGCAGCCAGGGCAGGAAAGAACTGTACAGAGATAGAAAATGGAGGAGCTTGCTATGAAGGCGACGGGTATTGTAAGGCGGATTGACGACCTGGGCCGCGTGGTCATCCCCAAGGAGATTCGGAGAACCATGCGTATCCGGGAGGGCGACCCGTCACAGATGACATTGCAGCCGTGGCAGAGGTTTTGTTTTGCGCTGTTGGAGCTGGCCAGGCGGCAGGGGTGGAGATAGTACATAGCGAGGAGACGTCCATTGCGGAACGCCGCCGGTTTCGGCGGCGTTCAATTTTATCATTTTGGCCGAAATGATAAAATTGAGTTGACGATTGATATAATTGGCTTCCCTTTATTCGCCGGGAGAGGTTGAAGAACATATGTCAGAGTTGAGAATAAAATTTGATAAATCAGCCCAGCAGCCAATCGATCAGATACAGGGACTTGATGCCATCGTAGGAGTTGATATAGCTCCTGTCCATTGACAGTATGATTTTTTCATAGTTATCCGGTAT
>JAJQET010000271.1 GCA_021201515.1 Clostridiales bacterium
CTTCATCTGAGCGTTGATGTCTTCCTTGGAGGGGGTGCCCTCGACGATGGCGGTCAGGATGGTGGTGGAGCCGGTGGGAGTGGGAACGCGCTGAGCAGCGCCGATCAGCTTGCCGTTCAGCTCAGGGATGACCAGGCCGATGGCCTTGGCAGCGCCGGTGCTGTTGGGCACGATGTTGACAGCGGCGGCGCGGGAGCGGCGCAGGTCGCCCTTACGCTGGGGGCCGTCCAGAGTCATCTGGTCGCCGGTGTAGGCGTGGATGGTGCACATAATGCCGGACTTGATGGGGGCGCAGTCGTTCAGGGCCTTCGCCATGGGAGCCAGGCAGTTGGTGGTGCAGGAAGCGGCGGAGATGATGGTGTCCTCGGGCTTCAGGGTCTCATGGTTGACGTTGTAGACGATGGTGGGCAGGTCGTTGCCGGCAGGAGCGGAGATGACGACCTTGCGGGCGCCGGCGTCGATGTGGGCCTGAGCCTTGGCCTTGCTGGTGTAGAAGCCGGTGCACTCCAGCACCACGTCAACACCCAGCTCGCCCCAGGGCAGCTCAGCGGCGTTAGCCTTGGCGTAGATGGTGATCTCCTTGCCGTCCACGATGATGGAGTTGTCGGTGGCGGAGACGGTATCAGCCAGAGCGTACTTGCCCTGCGTGGAGTCATACTTCAGCAGGTGAGCCAGCATCTTGGGGGAAGTCAGGTCGTTGATGGCGACGACCTCATAGCCCTCAGCACCGAACATCTGACGGAATGCCAGACGGCCGATACGACCAAAACCATTAATAGCAACTTTAACAGCCATTGTGATATACCTCCTAAAATTTTTGGGTATCAAGTTTACGTTCTTATTGTACCCCATTGTGAATAATTTGACAAGCCTTTTTTTGGTGATTTGCGGCCTTTTCTGGAAAGGTTTCTTTGTGTACAACGCCGAATTTCAACGTGTCCCGAAAAAACGGAAAGGCGGCGGCAGCCCTTGGCGAGCCGGCGGGAAAGTTCCCGGAACGGCTTGCATTTCCGGGTAAAAGATGATACTATTATGTCTGGGTAAAGGGCTTTGCATTGTCCGCCCCGGAAGGATCTGAAAATTATGATGAAAAAAAAAGAACTGTTTGACCCTGCTTCTGGCGCTGGCGATGGCCTTCTCCCTGGCTGCCTGCGGCGGCAGCGATGACACAAGCTCCGGCACCACTTCGGAAGGCGATGCCGACGGCAGCGCCAGCTCCTCCACAGCATCGGAGGACACCTCCTATGCGGACGCCCTGGCCTGCTATGAGGAGCTGGCCGCCCTGACGGACGACGAGGAACGGCTGGAAGCCTTCATCGAGGCCCAGGCCGAGCTGAACTATGACGGCAACACCGACGAATTTCTGGTGACGCCGGACAGCTCCCTGGTGGACGGCTTTTCCGACGCTGTCCTGGCCCTGGACGAGTACGGCGTCGGCCTGAGCGAGGAGACCAGCTACGGCTATTTCGTGGTGATCCGTCTGCCCGTCTCCGATGAGGACATCGCCGCCATCGACGAGGACGACATTGAGGACATCAAGGACGAATATATCAGCGATATGTTCAACGCCCGCCTCAGCGAGGCCCTGGAGGCCGCCGAAGTGGAGCGCTCCGACCTGCTGGACGAGGTGGACTATGTGGCCCTCTTTGAGAAGCTGGAGGCCCTCCAGGCTGAGCTGGACGAGGTGGACAGCTCCCTGACCACGGAGGACGAGGCCGAGGAGGACGCCGATGAGTCCGGCACCACCGCCGAGGTGGACACCGTCACCGATGAGGAGCTGGAGGAGGCCCTGCTGGCCGTGGTACCGGAGGCGTTCCAGGAGGATGCCACCGCTTACCTGACCGACGGCGTGCTGACCAACGACACCGTCGTTCTGACGGTGGACGGCGTTGAGGTCCCCGCCTGCACCTATATGTACTTCCTGTGCTATAACGAGACCTATTACGCCTCCATGTTCACCTATTATTATGGCAGCTTTGACGTCACTGACGCCTACTCCGACGATATGACCTACGCCGATGTGTTTACCTCCATGTCGGAAAGCTACAGCACCCAGTACGCCGCCGTGCAGGCCATGGCCGAGGCTGAGGGCGTCTCCCCCAGCGAAGAGGATGTGGCGGGCCTGACCGAGACCCTGGACAACATGAACCTCTCCGATATGGCCTATGTGGGCTGCAATCGCGTCGGGCTGGAGGCCACCTATACCTTCAGCCTCTACGGGGAGGCTTTGCAGAACTACCTCTACGGCGAAGGCGGCTCTGAGGAGCTGACCGACGAGGATGCGGTGGATTATGCGCTGGAAAATGGGTATTATTATAATTGCCGGTATATCCTGTTCGCCAGCTCGGCGCTGACGGGGTCGTAACAGGGTGCCCTTTGTGCCGCTGAAAGAATTTTTCTCCTCAGGCAAAGTTTGAGAAAGAAACTGCGTTTTTGCCCTTGCCAGGGCATGGCCTACTTTTCTTGCTCCGCCAAGAAAAGTAGCAAAAGAAGGCGGCTCAGGGGGGAGCTTCGGGGCCTCGCTCCCCCCTAAGAACCCCTCTCCTATCCCACTGGGGCTTCGCGC
>JAJQET010000312.1 GCA_021201515.1 Clostridiales bacterium
ATTCCATGCAGTCCCCCCGCCGCCCGCTGGACCACGAGGTGGGCACCCAGGGGGAGGAGATTGCCCTGCAAACCGCCCCCGCCCTGTCCATGCTGGCACAGCTGGGGCTGGAGGGGGAGGAACCGATCTGCATTTACAACCTGTTTGAGAGCCACGCGGAGGGGAAATTCTGCTATTTTCAGCAGGTCAGCATCCCCCTGCGGGGCTGATGGGCCGGACGCAGGTTTCTCTTATTTATTATAAAGTTGAGTGTAACCCCCAGGTCAATACAGGCCAGTACATTTTTTAACAATTTTAGAAATGAAATCCATTTCACGCCTGTTGGGGAATGGGGAAAACCGTTGAAACGAGGGGCATATGGGCGAAGGACAGGGAAACAGAAACAGGAAAAACGACCTTATTCTGCTGGCTGCGGTGGTGCTGGCGGGGCTGGCGCTGGCGGCGGTTTACTTCGCCTCCCGGACGGGGGAGATGGACGCGGCGGCGCTGACCGTGGTGGTGCGGCAGGACGGGGCGGTCACCGCCACCTATCCCCTGAGCCAGGACGGCAGCTACCTCATCGCGTCGGAGGAGGGCACGAACCGGCTGGTGATCGAGGACGGCACCGCCTGCATTGAGGATGCGGACTGCCCTGACCGGCTCTGCGTGAAGCAGGGCAAAATCCGCTACGCCGGGGACAGCCTGATCTGCCTGCCCCACAGTCTGGTGGTGGAAATCACCGGCAGCGACGAACTGGCCCTGGATGGGGTGACGAAATGAACCAAAAAAGAGAAAAAAAGGAAAACAGGGGAACCATGGGGGCCAGGCGGGTGGCCCGGTACGGCCTGCTCGTCGCCCTGGCCATGGTGCTGAGCTATGTGGAGACGCTGATCCCCGCCTTTTTCGCTGTCCCCGGCATGAAGCTGGGGCTGACCAACCTGGTGGTGATGATCGCCCTGTACCGGATGGGCAGCAGGGACGCCATCATCCTGAACCTGCTGCGCATTGTGCTGGTGTCCATGACCTTCGGCAACGCCTTCAGCCTGCTGTACTCCCTGGCGGGAGGGCTGCTGTCCGGGGCGGTGATGCTCCTGCTGAAACGGACGGGCCGCTTCGGCATGATGGCCGTCAGCGTGGCCGGGGGCATCGCCCACAATGTGGGGCAGGTGCTGATGGCCATGGTGCTGCTGGAGACCAGGCAGGTGGGCTACTACCTGCTGGTGCTGTGGTGGAGCGGGCTGGCCGCCGGGCTGGTCATCGGCCTGGTCAGCTATGAGATCACCAAACGACTGCCGGAATCCCTGTTTCGGTAGGGGAGGATATGCAGATGAAGCGAATTTTATGCGCCCTCTTGTCCCTGTGCCTGCTGACGGGCTGCGCCTACTCCACCGGAGGGGGAACCGACGCCTCCGAGGCCGACCCGGAGGCGGGCACCTCCAGCACGGAGTACCTGGAGGCCATGGACACCTACATGACCCTGACCGCCTACGGCAGCCACCGGGAGGAGGCGCTGGAGGCCGCTTGTGCGGAGATTCAGCGGCTGGAGGCCCTGCTCAGCACCGGCAGCGACAGCAGCGAGGTCTACGCCCTGAACCAGTCCGGCTCCGGCGTCCTCTCCGACGACACGGCAGCGCTGCTGGAATACGCCCTGGACCTGTACGACAGCACCGGCGGGGCCTTCGACATCACCGTTTACCCCCTGATGGAGCTTTGGGGGTTCACCACCCAGGACTACCAGGTGCCAACCGCCGTCGACCTGCAGGCCACCCTGGCCCTGGTGGGCGCCGACCGGCTGACCTATGACAGCGACACTCAGACCCTGACCCTGGGGGATGGGCAGGCCATCGACTTCGGCGGCATCGCCAAGGGCTACACCTCCCAGCAGGTCATGGAGTTGTTCCTGGAGGCAGGGGTCACCTCCGCCATGGTCTCCCTGGGGGGAAACATCCACTGTTTGGGCACCAAGCCGGACGGCTCCCTGTGGCGCATCGGCATCCAGGACCCGGCGGGGTCGGAGGGAGAGATTGCCGCCGTCGTCAGCGTGGCCGACCAGGCAGTGATCACCTCCGGCGGCTATCAGCGCTACTTTGAGGACGAGGCCACCGGCGAAACCTATCATCACATCATCGACCCCGCCACCGGCTGCCCCGCCAAAAGCGGCCTGTCCTCCGTCTCCATCGTCACCGGAGACGGGACGCTGGGGGATGGGCTTTCCACCGCCCTGTACATCATGGGGCTGGAGGAGGCCACCGCCTACTGGCGGGCCCACAGCACCCTGTTCCAGGCCATCCTCATCGACGACGACGGGGCCATCTACGTCACCGAGGGCATCGCCGACGCGGTGACGGCGGACGCGGGGTTCACCGTCCTGACGGCGGAGTGAACCACCATATTGCCTGGGAAATGCGGGCCCGTTGGGACCTTCCGTTCCTTGGATAAGGATACTGGAAGGAAAAAAAGCGTTTGCCCTTGCCAGGGCATGGCCTACTTTTCTCGCTCCGCCGAGAAAAGTAGCAAAAGAGGGCGGCTCAGGGAGGAGTTCGGGGCCTCACTCCTCCCTAAGAACCCTCCTCCTGT
>JAJQET010000112.1 GCA_021201515.1 Clostridiales bacterium
TTAAGTCGTCCTCTTTTGCTACTTTTCTCGACGAATCGAGAAAAGTAGGCCCCGCTTCCCGGCAAGGGTAGGGAGCGTAGCGGAAATGCCGCTTGACGGCGAAGGCCGGGCAAAGCCTTGATAGCGAACGTTATCTAAGGAGACACCGCCGGAGGGCAAAACATCTTCCCTCTCAACCACCTTTTTTAAGGAGGAAAGGTAGGCCGGGCGCACACTGTGCGCCCCTACGGAAAGACGGGTAACGGAGTGCAAAATCATTCAGTTGATGGCATTGCCATCTAAGGAGAACACCGTTGCAGTTCCGTCAACACTCAAAAAAGAAACGAACCGACAGTTGACAACCTATCAACCGTCGGTTCGTTCTGGTGCGGGCGATGGGACTCGAACCCACACGCGCATTCACGCACAAGCACCTCAAGCTTGCCAGTCTACCAATTCCAGCACACCCGCATAACCAGCATATAGTATTATAACCGCGCCGCAGGGATTTGTCAACCGTTTTATCTCCCGGAAACGGCGAAATTTCCCGGAGGCCCCCGTCGTCATAACTGGGCCGCCGCTGCATAAACTCCGTTATCTGAGAAAAGGTGGGGCGTATGGTGGAAAAACGGGAGCGGCTGGACTGGTATGGTCTGCTGGAGCGGGATTGGAAGCTGATGGCGCTGACCGCGCTGCTGGGGGTCGGGCTGCACTATGCCTTTCAGGTCTGGCCCAGCATTGTGACGGAGTTCTTCGCGCCGGTGAATGAGAGCATTTGGGAACACGGCAAAATCGTATTCTGGCCGCTGCTGCTGGTGCTGGGCCTTCGGAACGGAAGGCGAAGCGGCGGGCGCTGGCTGCTGGCCGCGCTGACCGCCACGGTGCTGGTGGTGGCGGCGGGGTGGGTCTGGCATGTGGCCTTGGGGGGCAGTCTGCTGACGGCGGATGTGCTGATCTATGTGTCGGGCATTGTGGGGGCCTTCCTGCTGTCAGAATGGCTGCCAGACATCCGGGGGATGGCCTCCGTCGCCCTGGGGCTGACCATCCTGTTTGTGGCGCTGATCTGCGCCTTTACGCTATATCCGCCCAGGGGGACGCTGTTCAACGACCCGGCCCTGGCGGACGCCTGGGTGGTGCTGACCTGCTGAGGGGCAGGAAAAAGGTTGCTTCCCGCCGCAGAATCTGGTATAATGGCCCCATCCGGGGCCATTCGCCGCCCCCAGAGAGGAAGGAAAGCCAGATGCACGAACTGCCCATCACCCAGTCCATCTGCAATCTTGCGGTGCAGGAGGCGGAGCGCATCGGCGCCACAAGGGTGTGCGCCATCCGCATCAAGATGGGGGAATACACCGACTATGTGCCGGTCATCATTCAGGAGTATTTTAATGTGGTCAGCGAGGGGACCCTGGCGGAAGGGGCCGTCCTGGAGATCGAGACGGTGCCGGCGGCGCTTCGGTGCCACCTCTGCGGCAGGGAAAGCCCCATGGAACGATTTCGCATGAGGTGCCCCGCCTGCGGCAGCAGAGATGTGGAGCTGATCACCGGTAAAGAATTTTACATCGACAGCATGGAGGTAGAGACAGACGATGGAGATTAAGGTTGTCAAACAGATTATGGAGTGGAACGAGGATGTCAGCGCCCAGGTGCGCTCGGAGCTATCCTCCCACAGGGTTTGCCTCATCAACGTGATGGGCTCCCCCGGCGCGGGCAAGACCAGCCTGACCATGAAGATCATCGAGGCCCTGCGGGACAAATACCGCATCGGCGTCATCGAGGGGGACATTGCCGGTCAGATCGACGCGGAGACCATCAAGGGCATGGGTATCCCCTGCGTCCAGCTCCAGACCCAGGGGGCCTGCCATATCGAGGCCATGTCGGTGCAGCATATGCTGCCCCTGTTTGACCTGGAGGCGCTGGACGTGCTGTTTGTGGAAAACATCGGCAACCTGGTCTGCCCGGCGGAGTTCGACATCGGAGAGGACTTCCGGGTGGCGCTGCTGTCCATCCCGGAGGGGGACGACAAGGTGGTGAAGTACCCGCTGATGTTCTCCACCTGCGACGGCATCGTGCTGCACAAGTACGATATGCTCCCCTACTTTGACTTTGACGACAGGCGGGTGGAGCAGGACGTATTGGACTGCAACCCCAAAGCCCGGCTGTTCCGGGTGTCCTCTCGGACGGGGGAGGGGCTGGAGGAATTTCTCACCTGGCTGGACGGGAAGATTGCAGCCAAGGTGGAGGCGTAAACGCCAGGCTTTCGGCTGCATGGTTTCAGGGAATATCGTCAACTTAGGGACATTGCTTTCCTTAGATAGCGTTCGCTGTAAAGGCTTTGTCCGGCCTTCCCTTGCCAGGGAAGCGGGGCCTACTTTTCTTGCTCCGCCAAGAAAAGTAGCAAAAGAAGGCGGCTTAGGGGGAGCTCGGGGCCTCGCTCCCCCCTAAGAACCCCTCTCCTATCCCGCTGGAGCTTCGCGCTGTCCAGCCCATAGGCAGTCTATCCCGTCAGAGACGATGTGACTTGACAGGCACCAAAGCTGCCGCCGATGGCGGCTGGCGGGGATTGCCGCCCAC
>JAJQET010000268.1 GCA_021201515.1 Clostridiales bacterium
GGCCTGCTCGTCCTGCTTGTCGCTGCGGAACATATTGTCCGCAAAGTCGTTGGCCCTGTCCTGCACGGCGTTCAGCGTCTGTTTGATGGGGTGCAGCGGGTCGGCGGGCATGGAGAGGACGTTGTCCACGTCCTCCGTCTCCTCCGGCTCCGCGGGCTGTTTTTTCCGGTGGAAGAGCCGCTGCCAGAAGGTCGGCTGTTCCTCCGGCTCAATGGCCTGGGAGACCTGTTGCTGAATGAACCGCCGGGTCTCGTCCGGGTCCACCGGTTCCACCGGCTCCGCCGGGGCGGCTGACACGGGCTGCTCCAGGGGGATGTCGTCCTGGAGCCGCTGCTCGATCCGTTCCATCCGGCTTTCGGCGGCCTCCGGGGTGACGGCATCCGTGTCGGCATACTCCCGGATGATCTCATCCAGCTCATAGGCCGTCTCATTGGGCACCGCGCCGGTGTGCATCATCTCTTCCACATCGTTCAGCTCATCCACGGTGTTCCATTTGGTTGTTTCCAGCTCCTGTTCGGGAGTTTCCGTTCCACGCTGTTCGTTCATTCCCATCAGCCCACCTTATTTCAATCTCATTCCGAAGGTTCCCCGTTGTCCGGCTGCGCCACGCGGTCAGCCCAGGCGCTGACGCACCGCTTCATACAGCAGAATGGCCGCCGACGCCGACGCATTCAGAGAATTGACCTGCCCCTTCATGGGAATACTGACCGTAAAATCGCAGCACTCCCGCACCAGGCGGTTCATCCCGAAGCCCTCGCTGCCGATGACAATGGCCGCCGCCCCCTTAAAATCCGCCCGGTAGAGGGGCGTCTCCCCATCGGCCTCCGCGCCGAAGATCCACACGCCCCGTTTCTTCAGGTCGTTCAGCGTGGCCGTCAGGTTGGGCACCCTTGCCACCGGCACATAGCTCACCGCCCCTGCGCTGGTCTTGGCCACCACCGCCGTCAGACCGGCGCTCCGGCGCTTGGGGATGATGACGCCGTGGGCGCCGGCACACTCCGCCGTCCGAATCACCGCCCCCAGGTTGTGGGGGTCGGACAGCTCGTCGCACACCACGATCAGCGGCTTCTCCCCCTTCTCCTCTGCGGCCCGGAGGATATCATCCACGTCAGCATACTCCCGCACGGCGGTCAGGGCAATGACCCCCTGGTGGGAATGGGTGCGGGACATGGCGTCCAGCTTCCGCCGGTCGGCGTCCACCACCACCGCGCCGCTCTCCCTGGCTTTGGCAGAGAGATAGCTCAGGGTTGAGTCCGTCTCCCCCTTGGCGATATAAACCTTATCCAGCGCCACCCCGGCCCGGAGGGCCTCCATGACGGCGTTGCGCCCCTCGATGACACCGTCGGCCTCCGCCTCGGAGGGCTGACGGCGGGAGGACTCGTCCCGCCGCTCCGGTTTCCGGTCGCTGCGGTCCTCCCGCTGCCTGCGGGGCGGGCGGCGGTCCCCGCCCTTCTTCTCCTGCGCCCCGGACGGGCGCTTTTCCTCGTTCATCCGGTTTCTTCCTTTCCAACAGGCAGCCTGCCGGTCAAATCCCCGTATCAGGCCCTACGGAGTTCATTATAGCACAGTTTGCCCCATGAAGAAAGCATAATCTGAAAAACATCCCGCAATTTTACAGATTATTCACGGTCCATTCCTTGTATTTCTCTTCTTTTTGTGGTATATTCAAAAACAAGCGGAATTTCAGCGGTTTTATCCCGGTTTCCCCGTCGCCGCAACAGCCTTATTATGCGAGTTTCCCGGAAGAAGGTCTCACTTTGAAGAACAATAAGAACGACAAAAATAATCAAAGACGTACTGTCGTCGGCATTGCCACCATCCTTGTCTGGGCGCTGGTGCTGCTGGGGGCGATCTATGCCGTTTCCGGCTCCATGTCCGATACCGGCAGTGTGGAGATTCAGTTCAGCGAGCTGATCTCCCTGGTGAAGTCCGACCAGGTGGAGTCCGTCACCATGGAGTCCGGCAAGTACACCATCACCCTGACCGAAGAGGGTGAGCAGGCCTGGCTGGAGAGCTACTATGCCACCGAGGACGGCACCGTGGACGTATCCGGCATCACCATGCCCGTCCTCTACACCGCGCCGGTGAGCTATACGGACTTCACCATCCTGCTGGAGGAGCATGGCGTGGTCTTTGGCACGCCCTACCAGACCACCAACAGCGTGGTCTACTTCCTTGCCAACTATATCCTCCCCGTGGCCCTGATGGTGGGTGCCATGCTGCTGCTGTTCCACATGATGAGCAGCCGGATGGGCAGCGGCATCGGCAACGTGGGCCGCTCCAACGCAAAAATGTATGTGGAAAAGGAGACCGGCGTCACCTTTAAGGATGTGGCCGGTCAGGACGAGGCCAAGGAGAGCCTGGAGGAGATCATTGACTTCCTCCACAACCCCGGCAAGTACACCGCCATCGGAGCAAAGCTGCCCAAGGGCGCGCTGCTGGTGGGCTCTCCCGGCACCGGCAAGACCCTGCTGGCCAAGGCGGTGGCCGGCGAGGCCAAGGTGCCCTTCTTCTCCATCTCCGGCTCGGACTTTGTGGAGATGT
>JAJQET010000189.1 GCA_021201515.1 Clostridiales bacterium
CTCGGCGGAGCCCAGGCAGACCGCCAGCTCCACCGCCGCCACCATATACTCGGAGTGGGCATTGACGCCGATGGCCTTGGAACCGGCGTAGGCGTACATCTGCTTCGTCTCGCCGTTCAGCTCGAAGGTGGGCAGGGCGGCGGCCCCCAGGTTGTCCCCAAGAATCTCCTTGACGCTCTCATAGTCCCAGGAGCCGGAGAAGATGGCGCTGATGCTGCCGTCCCGGAGGCCGGCCATGCCGGAGCCGTCGGCATCCACCACGAAGTTGGGGTTGGCCAGCAGGTCAATGAGGTAGTTGGTCACCTCCACGGCGTTCTCGCCGCCGAAGTCCACCCCCAGCTCCTCCTGGGTGCCGTCCCCAAAGAGGGTGCAGCCGTTGCCGATGTAGAAGGCGGGGAGGTACCAGGAGTTGGTGAAGGGGAAGGAGACCACGCCCTTCTCCAGCATGGCGTCCAGGCTCTGGACGTCCTCCTCGGTGAAGACGCTCTTGTCATAGTACAGGAACCAGGTGTTGGTGGTGTAGGGCACGCCGTAGAGGTAGCCGTCCACGGTGACGGAGTCCAGCAGGGTGTCGCTGGTGGTGGCCCGGATCTCCTCCTCGTAGATGCCGCCGAACTTGGCCAGGGCCTGGGCGTCGGTCAGGGTGGTGATGGTGTCGTTGGCGTACATGAATACGTCCGCGCTGGCCTCCGGGTCCTGGGCCACCGAGTCCGCCGCCGTGGCTTCGTCCGCCACGCCGTAGACAAAGGTGATGTCCCACTCCGGATGCAGTGCCGCGAAGTTCTCGCAGCAGGTCTGGAGCCACGCCCCGCTGTCCTCGGACTGATCCTCAGATGGGGACCAGACCATCAGCCGGATGGACTCCGTTTCGCTGTCCCCGCTGATGCCGGAACAGCCGGTGAGCACCAGCAGGAAAGCCAGAGCCGTCACTGCCGCTGCCGTGCGCATGAGTTTTCTGCGCATGTTTACATCCCTCCTTACGGATTTGCACTTAGCGCCTCTTTTCTTGTTTCGCTAAGTTTCGCTAGGACAGATTATAGACCTTTTTCAAAGATTCTGTCAAGAGATTTTGCGGAGTTTTCCCGCTGATTCTCTGTTTTGCACAATCTAAATTGCCTGTTTTTGTCTGTTATCACAAATACCCCATCCGAAATCATGCGAAACGCCCACCGCCCCTCCGGGCCTCCGTCTGTGGCGGGCCGGGAAGCCGGCCGGTGGGCCGTATTCACGGGAACGGCTGCGGTTTATTTGAAAAAAGGATTGCTTTTCCGAGGGCAATCCTTTATAATGACTTTTGTATCAACAGGTGGAAGGAACCGAAACGCAGTGCGGCTGCGGGTCAAAGGGCAATGGGATATGGCAAGAATTGAGGATATTGCAAACAGACTGAACATCTCCAAGGGCACGGTGTCCAAGGCGCTGAACGGTGCGCCGGACGTCAGCGAAACGCTTCGAAAAAGCGTATTGGAAACGGCAGTGGAGCTGGGCTACTCCCGCTACCAGCGAAAGAAGGGGGCGAAATGCCTCTGCATTTTCGTAGAAAATATGTTCTATGCCGAGCCGAAGGACTTTGGCTATGACATCATCCTGGGCTTCCGCAAGATGGCGGAGCCGGATGGCTACACGGTGGAGGTGGTGGACCTGACCCCACAGCTCCAGCACGAGATTCCCTACGACGAATATATGCTGCAGCAGAACTACGCCGGGGCGCTGTTCCTGGGCCTCTCCCTGGCGGACGAGTGGATCGGCCAGCTGCGGACCAGCCACACCCCCGCCGTCCTCTACGACAACTACATTCAGGACAACCCCAACACCACCTATGTGGGGGTGGACAACAGCGAGGGGATGCACCTGGCCATCGACCACCTGTGGCAGCTGGGCCACCGGAGGATCGGCTACCTCAGCAGCGCCATGGGCGCCTATGTCTACCAGGTGCGGTACAGCGCCTTTCAGCGTTCCATCCTCCAGTATGACCCCAACTGGGACGAGGCCCTGTCCGGCAGCGCCTACCTGACCGCGGACTGCCTGCAAAAGCACCTGCCCCGCCTGCTGGACAGCGGCGTCACCGCCATCCTGTGCAGCCATGACCAGCTGGCCAACTCGGTGATGTTCCACTGTCAGGAGCTGGGGCTTCGGGTGCCGGAGGACATCAGCATTGTGGGCTTTGACGACCTGCCCATCTCCGCCTACACTGCCCCACCCATGACCACAGTGTTACAGGACCGGGAGGAGCTGGGGAAGAGCGCCTTTTACGCCATGAACAGCCAGCTCCGGGATACCCCGGTCAGCACCCTGCTCCTCCACGCAAAGCTCATCGTCCGCTCCTCCACCGGCCCGGCGGCTGACCGGGCCCCCAGGGTGGGATGATGTCGAAACAAAACGCAACCCGGCCTGCATCACGATACAATGATGCAGGCCGGGTTGCCGCGGTATCCTCCATGAAGGCAGAAAAAGCTCCCGAACGCAGCCGCGTTCGGGAGTGTTGGTGCTCCAGCGGGGATTCGAACCCCGGACACCCTGCTTAAAAGGCAGGTGCT
>JAJQET010000057.1 GCA_021201515.1 Clostridiales bacterium
CGGCGTCCAAAAATGTGCCGGTGGCACATTTTTAGCCGGAAACCGATGCCAGCTATGCTGGCGAGGGTCACTGACCGAGGAGGATACCGTAAATGGTCAGCAGGCGGTAGTCAAGGCCCCGCTTCCTGGCAGGGAAGGCCGGACAAATTCTCTATAGCGAACGTTATCTAAGGAAGAAAGGTCGCCCGGGCGCACACTGTGCGCCCCTACCGGATAGGGAAACCCCAGCGGCTCCAGCCACCAGCCACTCACCCATAAATCACGAGAATGGAGAATCAAACCTATGGCAAAGAAATCAACAACCGTACAGCCCGCCGCCCCCGCCGAGGATAAGCAGAAGGCCCTGGCCACCTGCGTGGCCCAGATCGAGCGCACCTATGGCAAAGGCTCCATCATGCGCATGGGGGATAAGGCGGATATTAAGGTGGAGAGCCTGCCCACCGGCTCCCTGACCCTGGACCTGGCCCTGGGCATCGGCGGCCTGCCTCGTGGCAGGATCGTGGAGATTTACGGCCCGGAATCCTCCGGCAAGACCACCCTGGCCCTCCACTGCGTGGCCGAAGCCCAGAAGGCCGGCGGCGAGGTGGCTTACATCGACGCGGAGCACGCCATGGACCCCGCCTATGCCCGCGCCCTGGGGGTGGACATTGACTCCATGCTCATCTCCCAGCCGGACACCGGCGAACAGGGTCTGGAGATCTGTGAACAGCTGGTGCGCTCCGGCGCGCTGGACGTGGTGGTGGTGGACTCCGTGGCCGCCCTGGTGCCCCGGGCTGAGATCGAGGGCGAAATGGGCGACTCCTTTGTGGGTATCCAGGCCCGGCTCATGAGCCAGGCCCTCCGGAAGCTGGCAGGCTCCATCTCCAAGACCAACTGCATCGTCATCTTCATCAACCAGCTGCGGGAGAAGGTGGGGGTCATATACGGCAACCCGGAGGTCACCACCGGCGGCCGGGCCCTGAAGTTCTACTCCTCCGTCCGCATTGACGTGCGGCGGGTGCAGTCCATCAAGGTGGGGGATGACATCATCGGCAACCACACCCGCGCAAAGGTCGTGAAAAACAAGGTCGCGCCCCCCTTCCGGGAGGCGGAGTTCGACATTATGTATGGCGAGGGCATCTCCAAGGTGGGCGAGCTGGTGGATCTGGGCGTCCAGCTGGGCCTGGTGGAGAAGTCCGGCAGCTGGTTCAACATGGGCGACCTGCGGCTGGGCCAGGGCCGGGACGCCGCCAAGCAGTATTTTAAGGACCATCCCGATGAGGCGGATAAGCTGGAGGCGGAGATTCGGGCCAACTCCTACAAGCTGATGAGCAAGCAGTCCCTGGCTGCGGCCAAGGCCGCAGGCCGCTCCCTGGGGCCGGATGCGGCAGAGGACGAGGAGGAGGCTCCCGCTCCGGCCGCCCCCGCTCCGGCGAAGAAGGCTACCAAAGCGGCCAAAGGCTCCAAGGCGGCTCCCGCCGCCCCCGCCGCCACGCAGGAGGACATCGCGGCCTCCCTGTTCAGCGAGCTGGAGGCGGAGATCGACATCTCCGCCGGGGACTTTGACGGCTGATGCCCATCATACAGAAGCTGGAGGAATCCAAACACGTCTCCGGCCGCTATCTGGTGTGGCTGGGGGAGAAGGAGCTGCTCCGGGTCACCGAGGCGGAGGTCCTCTCCTTTGGCCTGTACACCGGCAGGGAACTGACAGAGGATGAGGTGGCCCGGCTGTCCCAGGCAGGGCAGACCTCCGGCGTCAAAGCCACCGCCGCCCGGATGGTGGGGGCCAAGCCCATGAGCCGGGGAGAGCTGACGGAGAAGCTGCGCCGGAAGGGCTGCGCCCCGGAGGACGTGGAGGGAGCCGCCGACTGGCTGGAGGAGCTGGGCGTGCTGGACGACGGCGCTTACGCCGTCATGGTCGTCCGGCACTACACCGCCAAAGGTTACGGCCTGCGGAAGGTGCAGGACGAGCTGTGGCGGCGGAAGGTCCCAAGAGCGCTGTGGGCGGAGGCCCTGGCCCAGGCGGAGCCGTCCGAGGAGGCCATTGACAGGCTCATCGCCCAGAAGCTCCGAGGCAGGACTCCGGACCGGCAGGAGCTGGGGAAGGTGCAGAACTTCCTGCTCCGCCGGGGGTTCTCCTGGGACGAGGTGAAAGAGGGGCTGGAGCGGTATGGCGCGGAGGATGTTAGTGGCTAGTGGTTAGTGGCTAGTGGCTAGTGGTTAGTGGCTAGTGGCTGGAGCCGCCGGTTTTTCCCCTCATCCAGTAGGGGCGCACAGTGTGCGCCCGCCCCGTTTGTTCCTTAAATGGGGGTTTGCAATAGGGGATTTGTCCTTATGCCCAGATAAAAATACATTCCCCAAAAATTCTCACCTGGAAAAAGACGGCAGAAGGGAAAAGGTTCGCCGGGCGCACACTGTGCGCCCCTACTAGACCGTGAAGCCTAACTCTTCGCTTTTTTGTAGGGGCGGCCCTTGGCCGCCCGGGTGAGGGCTGGGGGTGGGAAGGGCGGGGCCGCGGCCCCCCCACCCACACCCGCGCCAACAAAAAAAAAAATTT
>JAJQET010000204.1 GCA_021201515.1 Clostridiales bacterium
CCACATAGGCGGGCAGACTGCTGTAGTCAAACACAGGGGCAAAGGCGTTCCAATACCCCAGCTCGCTGCACCGCACGGACGCCAGGCCCTGAAATACGTCCCCGTCAAACCGCTCTTTCTCCACATAGGAGCTGTCCAGCAACGGGCTGGCAGCGGTGATGGCCGTCAAAATCCAGCCGTAGGCCGTGACTCGCTTGGCAAGGGTCAGGTAGAGGTCGTTCTTGTAGTCGATGTAGCTGGACTGTCCGCTGCGTTGGAAGTCCTGGCGCAGCAACTCCTCATGGAAGGAGTAATTGACGTGGATACCGGACAGAGTCATTTTATACCGGCCATACCGCTTGGAGAGGTAGTTTCGGTAGACGGTCTTTTCCGATTGCGGCCCCGCAAACTGAGCCACCGGAATGTCCTGCTCGTTGCGGATATAGGGTGGGTTGGAGAAGGGCCACAGATATTCTCTGGGCGTCAGCTTTGCCAGCGTTTGTTGAATCGTCCGGGTGTGCCGCTCCAGCTCCGCCACCGCAGCGTGGGGGCTGGACTGAACGGAAGTGTTGATCTCCGTCTGGTTCTCACAGAAATCCCGGACGATGTTTGGATTGTCCGGAAAGGGGTGGGGCGTATGGGCCAGAAAGCCCGCTTCGTCAACCCGCAGGCTCTCTTTTTCCAGACCAAAGCTGCCGGACAGCAGCAGCTTTTCCAGTGCCGGTGAATCAATTTGTAACATGAGAATCCCTCCTTACGTCCCACGGACGGCTCGTTTTAGATGCTCCAGCGCCTGCTCCAACTGCTGCCAGGTGGGCGAAGGTGGCGGTTTGATAAATGGGGAAGCTGATGAAGCCGGTTTGTTCCGCCTCAAATTTCGCACCGTCCCTGTAAATACATTTTGTCTCAATGCTCCGTTCCATTTTTGACATTCCTCCTACTATATCCACATGAGCGGTCTAGGTGAATGACGACCACTGATGTGGCAATGTCTTGCACACTTATCATTTTATCTTCCAACTAACATAGCAGAATAATAGGTATATTTTAACGCAAATGGTGATGTATGTCAACCGTTGAACACTGATGAAATAACCCTATGCCAGCTGCATGTTTTCTTATAACCGCCGTTTCTAAGGGAACCTCTGAATAAACGGACGAGAGTGCATTTATTCAGAGGTTTCTTAGGCTCCTTAATCCTTGGCAGGAAATATCTGCCGGCAGGAGTAAGAACGTCAATCCAAGAAAGGAGGCCCCTATGGAGCAGTACGTCAAGTATCATTTGCCTGACTTTTCGTTGCGACAGAGAAAAACCTCCCATCCTCCCCAGAGGGAGGATGGGAGGTCAATCTCGTTCCGGCGTCAGCCCGCCGCCCCAGAGGTTCATGGCGGCCCGTTATCGCAGCTCACCCGGCCGCGTCCAGCATGGTTTCAGCCAGGATTCCGTATCCGCAGGTGGGGTCGTTGACCAGAACGTGTGTCACTGCCCCCACCAGCATCCCGTTTTGCAGGATAGGCGAACCGCTCATCCCCTGCACAATGCCCCCGGTCTCCTCCAGCAGGACAGGGTCCACCACGCGGATCATCAGGTTTCGGGTGGCGGACAGACTTTCCGGGTAGACCCGCAGGATCTCCACCGTATACTCCCGCACCTCATCCCCGCTGATGTTGCTGAGGATGGTGGCCCTTCCGGTGGAGACCTCGCTGCGGGTGGCCACCGGCAGCGCCGTACCGTCAAAGCCCTCTCCGTCCACCGTGCCAAAGACGCCGCAGTCCGTATTGGCGGACAGGCTGCCCAGGGTCTGCTCCAGGTCAAAGCTGCCGTGAAGCTGACCGGGGGATCCCTGGGCCCCCTTCACCACGCCGGTGACGGTGGACGGCATGATGGAGCCGCTGCGCAGGGGCATCAGAACATCCGTGTCCACATCGGTGACGCCGTGGCCCAGGGCGGCGAAGGCCCCAGTCTCCGGCTCATAGTAGGTGACGGTGCCGATGCCCGCCATGGAGTCCCGCACCCAAACCCCCAGGCGGTAGGTGCCGTCTGACAGGCAAGGTACGGAGTCCGCCGTCAGCGACAGCCGCCTGCCGTCCCGGAGGGCGCAGATGGTGACAGCCTCGTCCCCGATGGTTTGCAGCGCCTCCGTCACATCCGCAACGCTGTTGACATATTCATCCCCAATTTCGGTTATAATATCGCCAACCTGCAAACCGCAGTCCTCGGCGGGGGAGACGGTGCCGGCCTCCCCTTCCACCTCTGAAAAACCCACCACCAGCACGCCGTGGGAGAACAGCTTGATGCCCACCGTTCGCCCCACCGGCACCAGGTAGCGCCGCTCAGCCGACACCGCGCAGGCGGCCGCCCGTTGATTTGGCCCTGTGATGCCCCATGTCCCCATGCCGACCAGCAGCGCCGCCCCGATCAGAGCCGCCGCCAGCGTGTGCCAACGCAATTTTTTCTGTTTTTTCCGCATAAGATTCCTCCATTCCGCAGCGCGTCCGTGGTTAATATGGCTGGAATCCGGGAAAATAAGCGGCGCCGAGGTTGGGAAACTCAGA
>JAJQET010000069.1 GCA_021201515.1 Clostridiales bacterium
TCGGCCTCCCTCCATAGTTCTTCCTGATTCTGAGGATGTTTTTCCCGTCCCGATACTCGTAGGAGACGTCATCCATGAGTTTTTTCACCGTATAGATGCCAAGGCCGCCGAAGGCCCTCTCGTCCGCGGAGAGCGTGGTGTCCGGGTCCTCCGCGCTGAGGGGGTCGTAGGGGACGCCGTTGTCCATCAGCGTGAGGATGACCGACAGGGGCGGCTCCGTCACCTCGACGCGGACGGTGGCCGGGCCGATTTCCGGGTGATATGCATAGTGGGCAATATTTCCAAACAGCTCGTCAATGGCAATATCCATCAGCATCTGAACCTTCATCGGACAGCCGTGGGCGTTCAGATATTCATTTACAAACTCCGTAACCGGTTCTATATTATCGACAACCGCGTCTACAGACAGTTCCTTCATCATCCCATACTCCTTCACCGTTGTATCTTACAATGCGCCTGCAGCGCCCTCCGGTTTTCCATGCGCTTCCGCGCCGTCTCCCTTGTAGGTCAGCGCCAGCATGGTAATATCATCAAACTGCGGGGCGCCGCCGACAAACGCATCCACGTCCGCCTTCACCGCCGCGCAGAGCTCCTCCGGTGTCATCCTGCTGCTGTTCACAACGGCGCGCAGCCGCTCCTCGCCGTAGAGCCGCATCTGCCCATCCGTGGCCTCCGTGACGCCGTCCGTGTACAGGAAAACGGTATCCCCTGGGGAGAGCTGCAACACATTTTTGCGGTAACGGATGCCCTCCATCCCGGCCAGGACGAATCCCGGACGGGATTTCAGATAGTGAAACCCAGGGTCTTTCCCGTCCCGGCAACCCGCCGGCTGAGGCTCCGCGCAGTTCACCAGCGGCGGATTATGCCCCGCGTTCACATATTCCACAAGGCCGGTCTTTAGATGAAGCACGCCCAGCCATGCCGTCACAAACATGTTTGCCTCATTGTTTTCACAAAGGCGGGTATTCGCCCGGGTAAAGACCTCGTTGACCTCCATGCCGGATTCCGCAAGCCCCTTGATCAGCGTTTTCGCCCGCATCATGAACATCGCCGCGGGGATTCCCTTCCCGGAGACGTCCGCCACCAGAAAGGCGAGTCTGTCCTCTCCGGCGAAATAGAAATCGTAAAAATCGCCGCCCACTTCCCTTGCCGTGTGCATGGACGCAAAGAGGTCGAATTGTACGCAGTCCGTGTACGGCGGAAAAATGCCCGGAAGGGAGGCGTACTGTATCTCCTTTGCATAGGCGAGCTCCTGGTCCATCCGCGCCGCCGTCTCTGCAATGTAGCGCTTCAGCGTATCCACCGTTGCGTTGATGTCCTGGGAAAGGGCTGTAAATTCCCTGTTGGTGCAGACGTCGACCTTCACATCCAGATGCCCTGCCGTGATTTCAGAAAGGCTGTCGTTGATTTTATAGATATTCTTCACGACAAGCTGCCACATCAGGAAACAAATCAGCAAAAATTCGCAGGCGAACACGATGAGTTCTGCGGCGACCGTGGTCACGACGGCGGTGTTCCTGGAGGCAAGCGCTTCACTTGCCGGAAGCACCGAAATGATATAGTAGCCCTCCGTTTCGTCATACATACAGAAGCAGGATTCCCCATACACTTCGGCGCGGAACTTCTCCCCCGCCTGTAGGTCATCCGTATCCAGCGTGATTCCGGTGACGGACAGGGCCTGGCCTTCTCCGCCGTTTCGGTCGGAAACGATTACGCCGCTCTCATCGGAAATCAGAATATAACCGCTTTGACCAACGTGCCGGTTGCGTGTCGCGCCGATCACCTGCGCGTCAATATCCTTCTGAAACTCCTCCGCGTCATACCCCACCTGCACGAATCCCCCGTCGGACAGGGAAACGCCGGCGTATTTGCGGGAAATGCTCTCGTCATAGGAAATGGGCTGATAGCTCTGCACATATTCCTCCGCGTCGCCCAGAAGCACACAAAATTCCCCGGACTGTGCTCCATCCGCCATCTGATAACCAAGGAACGACGCATAGGTGCTCGCCGTAATCACGCCGTCCCCGTTGACGACATTGATCTCCGCAATGCTGTACTCCTCCGCAATCGCATCGAGGTCCGTCTCTCCCGCTTCCAACAGGTTCGCAACCGTGTGCGTCAGCGCCAGAAGATTTTCATCTGACGCATCCGAAATGTCCGCGGTCACATCGGAAATGTTAATGGAAAGGAGGGTCTGTGTCTCCCTGTCCGACAGCCAGTTCTGCAAACAGTAGACAAACAGCCATGTACAGAGTAAAGCAATGCAGACGCAGAGCAGCAGCCATTGCCCCAGCAGGCGGGTGATTCTTCTCTGTGACCTTTTCTTATCCTTGTTATGCATAGAATCCTCATTCACAGGCGCAGCCGCACCCCATCAGCGGCGGTCAGACCGCCACCTGCCGTCAAAGCCCGGTTTCATCATGTCGATGGCCGTTTATTCGATTGTGAGAATGTCACGGAATCCGGTGATCTCAAAGACCTCCATAATCGTCTCATTGACATTCCGGATGACCATGCTGCCCTG
>JAJQET010000010.1 GCA_021201515.1 Clostridiales bacterium
TCCACGCCGCCTCCTACGGCGGCCTGTGGCAGTGCGTGGTCTACGGCTTCGGCGGCCTGCGGATGCTGGGCGGCAAGCTCCGTATCAGCCCGAACCTCCCCGAAGCGTGGAACAAGCTGGACTACACCATCCTGTGGCGGGGGCAGAAGTTGAGCGTCACTGTCACGCCGGACGCGGTCTCCATCGTCAACGAGGATAAAACTGCCCCTGTCTCCCTGGAGATTTGGGATAAGCAGTATGAGTTCACGGACAGCCTGACTGTAAAGAAGTAAATGCTTCGCAACCCTCACTTCTTTATAGTAACGATAGGGGGTCTCTGACAGACTAAGGCTGACGCTTTGGTTTTCCAAAGCGTCAGCCTTTTACTGCTGTCCAATCCATAAGTGGTCTGTTCCGCTGGAGACGACGGAACCTGTTACGCACCAAAGCTGCCGCCAGCCGCTAACAGCTAACAGCTCCGCCCCGGCAAATTTTCCTTCCCTGCCGGGCCACCTTTCAGTTGACAGGATTTTCTTCCCGTGCTACTATCTTTATGGTAAATGCTGAAAATATGTGCGTTCTGCACGTTCTATCGGAGGTTTTTCTATGGATTATCAAGCCTTGGCCGACCTGCTGTTCCCTGACGTGACGGAGGGGCGGGAGGATGTGGAGGCCCGCTTCCCCCGGCGCGCCCTGCCGGAGGGGGCCTGCGTCACCCGCATCGGTCCCAGCCCCACCGGCTTCGTCCATCTGGGCAACCTGTATAACGCCATCATTGGGGAGCGGCTGGCCCATCAGTCCGGCGGCGTGTTCTACCTGCGGGTGGAGGACACCGACCAGAAGCGGGAGGTGCCCGGCGCGGTGGAGACGGTGCTGGACGCCATGGCTTACTTCGGCGTCCGCTTTGACGAGGGCGCCACCGCGGAGGGGGACAACGGCGCTTACGGCCCCTACCGCCAGCGCCAGCGGAAGGACATCTACCACGTCTTTGCCAAATGGCTGGTGGAGCAGGGCAAAGCCTACCCCTGCTTCTGCACCGCTGAGGAGCTGGACGCTGTCCGGACCCAGCAGACCGCAGCCAAAGAGACCACCGGCTACTACGGTAAATACGCCCTCTGCCGGGACCTGCCTCTGGAGACGGTGCAGGCCAATCTGGCGGCGGGCAAGCCCTGGGTGCTGCGCTACCGGGGGGAGACCACCGATGAGCGCATCCGGGTGGAGGACGCCATCCGGGGCAAACTGGAAATGCCCCGGAACAACATGGACTTCGTCCTGCTGAAAAGCGACGGCATCCCCACCTATCACTTCGCCCACGTGGTGGACGACCATCTGATGCAGTCCACCTATATCATCCGGGGGGAGGAGTGGATCGCCTCCCTGCCCATGCACATCGAGCTGTTCCGCACCCTGGGCTGGCCGGAGCCGATCTATTGCCACACCGCCACGCTGATGAAGATGGACGGGGCCTCCAAGCGGAAGCTGTCCAAGCGGAAGGACCCGGAGCTGGCCCTGGGCTACTACCAGCAGGAGGGCATCTGCCAGGACGCCGTGTGGGAGTTTTTGCTGACCCTGCTGAACTCCAACTTTGAGGAGTGGCGCATCGCCAATCCCCAGGCGGACTATCACGACTTCCCCTTCACTCTGGAGAAGATGGCCAGCTCCGGCGCCCTGGTGGATCTGGAGAAGCTGGAGAACATCTCCAAGGAGGTCATCTGCCGGATGAGCGCCGGCCAGGTCTACGACAACTGGCTGAGCTGGTGCAGGCTCTATCAGCCCCGGTTTGCCGCCCTGCTGGAACGCTACCCAGAAAAGACCCTGGCCGCCCTGAACGTGGGCAAGGGGGGCAAAAAGCCCCGGAAGGACCTGACCGGCTGGAAGCAGGCTTGCGGCTTCATGGGCTTCTACTACGACGAGACCTTCACCGTGGAGGAGGAAATGCCCCCGGAGGTGGATGAAGCCACCCGGAGGGCCTTCTTCGCCGGGTACCTGGAGCGGTACGACCACGCCGCCGACTCCGCCGCATGGTTCGCCATGGTGAAGGAGCTGACCGGCGAGCTGGGCTTCGCCGTGAAGCCCAAGGACTACAAGAAGCACCCGGAGGACTACCGGGGCAGCATCGTCCACACCACCAATATGCTCCGCATCGCCCTCACCGGCCACGCCAACGCCCCCGACATCTGGGAGGTCAGCCATGTGCTGGGGGAGGACGCCGTCCGCGCCCGGCTGGGGCGGTATCTGTGAGAGCTGTTAGTGGCTAGTGGCTAGTAACCCCTCAGTCGGCTACGCCGACAGCTCCCTTTCAGGGGCGCCAATAACGTGGCCTCACAGTCAGATTTCATCGACCATCGGATAATAAAATTGCTCGTTCCGCCCGCCTTTGGCAGGGCGGAACGGCAATCCCCGCCAGCCGCCATCGGCGGCAGTCTCACCACCTGAAAGTTACTTCGTCTGTTGCCTGACAGACCACCCGATTGTGGAACAAGGCGGAGCCGCCAGTTGGATACGGGGAGATTCTTAAGAGGGGGTTCGCAGAA
>JAJQET010000138.1 GCA_021201515.1 Clostridiales bacterium
CCGTTAGAGACGATGTGACTTGACACGCACCAAAGCTGCCGCCGATGGCGGCTGGGTACGATTGCCGCCCGTTCCGCCCTGCCGAAGGCGGGCGGAACGTGGCGTCAATTTTGTTATCCTTTGATTGTGGACATCTGACGGTACACCTGCGTTATTCCCCTCAACTCAGGATAGATTGTAACTGAAAGGAATACATCCCTCCACCGGTTGCCGCTTGCCGGTGGAGGGGTCACTAACAGCTAACAACTGCCAGCTATTATTTTCGTATTGATGAAAAACACGCCGCCGCACTTTTGTGCGGCGGCGTGTTTGCGTTATCGTTTTGAACGGCCTCAAATGGATTTCACATACCGGCGTTCGTATTTATACACCACCCGGATGCCGATGACGGAGAGGGCCACCCCGATCACCATCCAGGCCACCAGCCAGTCCAGCTCCGGCGTCTGACCGTACAGCATGGCGTTGCGCAGGGAGGTGTTGACAAAGCAGGTGGGGTTCAGGTGAATCAGCCCGCTGCGCAGGGTGTCGTTCATGCTGGCGGTCTCCAGATTGTAGAACACGCCGGAGAGGTAGAACAGCAGCCGCAGCAGCACGTTGACGATGTTGGCCAGATCCTCCATAAACACGCCGAAGTGGAGCAGCAGCATACTCAGCCCAAAGGTCAGCAAAAACAGCATCAGCAGATAGGGCAGCAGCCAGAACACCGTGGGGTGATAGGGCACCTGGTAAACGAGCATGGTGATGATCACCAGTCCCAGGGAAATCAGCAGCTTGAAGCCCTGCACCAGCATGGTGGACACCACCAGGGCGAACTTTGGCACATACACCTTGGAGATCACGCCCCGGTACTGTTTAATGAGCTTGACGCTGGAGTTGATGCTCTTCTGGAAAAACGTCCAGGCGCTGTAGCCGATGAAGATGAAGGCGCACAGATACTGCTGGGTTCGGCCGAAAATCATCGCATACACAAAGGTGTACACCAGCATGAACAGCAGCGGGTCCAGAATCCACCACAGCCAGTTCAGAAAGGAACCGGCCACCTCATTCTTCAGCTGGGCCTTGGCGGAATAAACCATATATCGGTAGTATTTTTTTAAATCTCTGACAAAACGCTCCATAAGCAGTTACCTCGGAACACAAATTTCAAGGTGTATTATAGCAGGTTTTTTCGGCGTTGGCAACTGTGAAACTAAAATCCGCACCGACCGGGAAGGCAAGCCCTTCACCGCCCCAAATCCCGCTTCATGGCGTCGGTGAGCCGCTCCAGATCGTCCATGGTGGAGACACGGCTGATGCGCTCCTTCCACCGGGCAGCCCCACGCACCCCCCTGAGGTACCAGGCGTAGTGCTTCCGGGCCTCCAGACAGGCGATTTTCTCCCCCTTCTGGGCTTTGGCCAGGGCGAACTGGCCCATGGCGGTGTCGCACCGCTCCTCCACGGTGGGTTTCGGGGGAATTTCCTCCCCCCGGAGGGCGGCCAGCCCCCGGCGGAACAGCCAGGGGTTGCCGAAGGCCCCCCGGCCCACCATGGCCATCTCGCAGCCGGTGTAGCGGAGGATGTGGGGCACATCCTCCGGCTCAAAAATGTCGCCGTTGGCGATGACGGGGATGGACACGCCCTGCCGCACGGCGCGGATGATGTCCCAGTCCGCCCGGCCGGAATACATCTGGGTTTTCGTCCGGCCGTGAATGGTGACGGCGGCGGCCCCCGCCGCCTCCAGGCACTGTGCAAACTCCACCGCGTTGACGCTGCCCCTGTCCCAGCCCTTCCGGGTCTTGACCGTCACCGGCACGTCCACGGCCCGGCGCACCACCTCCACAATGGCGGCGGCCCGCTCCGGATTCTTCATCAGGGCGGAGCCGTCCCCGTTGCCTGCCACCTTGGGCACCGGACAGCCCATGTTGATATCGATTATATCTGGATGGGCCACGGCCATCACCTTCTCCGCTGCCTGGGCCATGCAGTCCGGCTCGCTGCCGAAGATCTGGACGGCCACGGGATGCTCTCCCTCCCCCAGCTCCAGCAGGCGGAGGGTCTTGCCGTCCTGAAAGCACAGCGCCTTGGCGGACACCATCTCCGTCACCGTATAGCCTGCGCCGAACCGGCGGCACACCGTCCGGAAGGCCAGGTCGGTGACCCCGGCCATGGGGGCCAGGGCCAGGGGGGTGTCGATGGTCACGTTGCCGATTTGCATAGGGGGTTCTCCTTTTCTGACAGCATCGGGGAAGTGTTTGTCTTTCTTTCGTGGTAGCGCGTGCGCCTCAATCTTCCTTTTTCTGTAGGGGCGCACAGTGTGCGCCCGGCCCTCCCTTCCTCCTTGGAAAAGGTGGTTGAAAGGAAACAGATTTTGCCCTTACGGTGGGCCTCCTTAGATAACGTTCGCTATAGAGACTTTGCCCGGCCTTCCCTGCCGGGAAGCGGGGCCTGCTTTTCTTGCTCCGCCAAGAAAAGTAGCAAAAGAAGGCGGCTCAGGGAGGAGCTTCGGGGCCTCGCTCCTCCCTAAGAACCCTC
>JAJQET010000198.1 GCA_021201515.1 Clostridiales bacterium
GGCCAGGACGGCGGCGATGACGGTCAGCTCCGAACCGAGGGCGCCCCAGAACAGGGCGATCAGCGCCGCTGCCGTCCCGAACAGCAGCACCAGGCTGCGGCGCACCTCTCCGGCGGTGCGCTCCTGAAACAGACTGGCATAGAACCCCTTCGTTTCACAGACCTTTAAGACCGGATACACAATGACCACGAACAGGACGGACAGCAGGGCTGGCACATACCAGTGCTCCGAGGCCAGCAGCAGAACCAGGATGATGAGAAACGCAATCGTGTGCAGCACCTTGCGCCGGGCCTCCCCGCCGATGTGCAGGAACTTAAAGCCCAGCAGGGCCAGGCACACGGCGACTGCCAGGAAAATCAGCAGCACCGCCAGGGTGTGCCCCAGCTCCTGAACCAGGGGCGGGAGGGTCACGTCCCGGAAATAGTTCAGATAAATCATGGCCCCGCCCAGAATGGTCAGAATCACGCCGGTGACTCTGCCCACGGTCTTGTTGTTGACCCGGTTGGCGAACTGGGCGGAGATCAGGGACGCCGCCGTGGCGGTGATGATGCAGATCATCAGCACATTCCACCGCTCCAGCACAATGGCGGGGTGGATCAGGGAATGGCTGATAAAGCCAATCAGGGCTGTAAAGGTCATAATAAAGGTGCTGGTGCCTACGGCGGTTTTCAGGTCGTATCCCAGAAAGGCCGTAAAGACCACCAGCATCATCATCCCTCCGCCGGTGCCCACAAAGCCGGTGCCGAAGCCGATGGTCAGGCCGAAGAACAGGGAGATGATAATTTCCTTCCAGCCCAGCCGCACGTTGGAGACGTCCGCCCCGGACTTCGATGTATCCGGCTTCACCAGGAAGCGGATGCCGATGCCGAAGGTCAGAATCAGGGTGAAGCCCCCCAGCACCACGTTCCCCACCAGGTAGGCGGCATAGCTGCCCACGGCGCTGAGGGAGATGATGCAGGCCATCATCACCCAGCCGTGCCGGAGGTCAATGTGCCTGTTTTTTGCGTAAACGGAGGTCGTCACTGCGGAACCCAGAATATCCGAGGCCAGGGCGATGGCCGTGGCCTGATAGGCCCCGTACTCTCCACTGAAGGAGGGGCAGAGCACGATTAAAATGGGCACCATCACCGTGGCCGCGGACAATCCGGCCAGACCGGTGCCGACCCCTGCCCCCAACGCCGCAATGATGTACCAAACATACTCCATAAAAAGTCACCTTGCCTTACACCGTAAACTGTGCTACGATTATAATTAGATTATTATAAGCAACATCTGTCGATTTTGCAACCGACAGATGAGGCAAAACTGTTGATTATGGGGACGACAGTATGAAACAACAGTACGAACAGCGCATTTTGGAAACAAAACAGAGGATTTACGATGCTTTCCTCCAACTGATGCAGGAGAAGGCGATTCATCAGATCTCCATCTCGGAGCTTTGCCGCCTGGCGGGCATCAACCGCAGCACCTTCTACCACCACTTCGGCAGCCAGTACGACGTGCTGGCGAAGCTGACAGAGGACTTCCTGAACCAGCTGGAGGAAAGGCTCCGGAACGTCTCCCCCGACGACCAGGAGGGGGTACAGCGGCGGGTGGAGCTGTGCCTGGGCTACGCCATGGAAAACCGGGCGTTGACGCTGCTGCTGATGCGAAACGCGGTGGGGACGGACTTCGCGCAGCGGTTGTTCTCCCTGCCCCACATCGAGAGGCTGCTCAGCGAAAAGCTCTCCGATGTGGACAGCGAGGCGGAGCGCCACGCCCGCATTGCCTTTGTGACCTATGGGGCCTATCAGCTCCTCCAGGAATGGCTGAATACGCCGGAGCCTATCGGGGCGCAGGAGGAGACGGCCCTGATTTTGAAGCTGGCCCGAAGGATTTGCTAAGTGGGGCAAAAAGCGACCGGACGCTGACCTCAATATCCACAGTGTTGAAATCAGCGTCCAGTGGTAAAAATAGTAACTTGCTTTAAAATAAAAAGGAAAAAGTCACGTTTTTATTAAAAAGCAGTTAAAAGGCATGAGCGTCATTAGAATTGCTCTTCCATGAACCATAGATGTCCTTTGGCTGGTCTATTTCAAATCGAAATGTTTTGCGCTGGCATTTTTATAACCAATTTTTGGTGCCACATTAGTTCAGGCATCCTGCATTGCTAACATCGTCTATTCTCTATGGCAATCAAATTATTTTTCACATATCGCTTAAAATTCCTTGGAAATATCGGTTCCTCTACGGAAACAGGGATATAAACACCTTGGGCTATATCTGATTCGGCAAGAGAGAGTACTTTATAATCGGAATCGAAAACAAATGGTTGCAGATGGAAGGTGTTGATAAAACGCATAAACTGTTCTAGTCCTGTTTTCGCTTTGAAAAGCGCAAACCAGGAGGATTCTCTCTCAACAGCGTAGCGTACCATATGATTTTTTGATTGTGCTTCTCCCAGCATCATATATCGAATCTCGTTCAAAGTCAAATCAATCCTATCATAAAAGCCGTTTTGTCCACCCC
>JAJQET010000035.1 GCA_021201515.1 Clostridiales bacterium
TACGGCGGAACGGGCGGCAATTTTGTTGCCCTTTGGTCGTGGAAATCTGACTGTACGGCTGCGTTATACTCCTCAACTCAGGATAGAGTGTATCTTAAGTTGATGGCATTGCCCTGAAAAGGGGGGCGACGGCCGGTGGAGGGATTCCCATGCGAAGCGGATTTCAAAATTGATTTCCGTGGTCATTCCGGCGGGGAAATCGACCGCCTGTCACTCCAGGTTCAGCCGGGTGTCCAGGATGTACCGGGTGAGGAAGAAGAACAGCACCGTCCCCGCCAGGTAGAGGGCCGTGCTCACCAGCTCCGCCTCTGCGATAACGGGAATACACTCCGCCAGGGTGTCATACCCCGCCATCAGGTCCAGCAGATAGTCCTCGCTCAGCACGCCCAGCACACTGCTTAGCAGATTCCCCAGGGTGGACAGCGCCACGGAGATGGCCAGGTAGGCCAGCACGCTCATGCCCACCCGGTGGCTGCTGGCCATATGGCCAATGGCCTGGGCCAGATAAATCATCTGAATCTGGAATACCACCACTGTCAGGGCCAGCAGAATGGTGGCGGCGACGATGAAGGCCAGTTCGCCTGCGGTGGCCCCGCTCTCCTGGAACAGGTAAGTGACCGCCTCCGTCAAATACATCCAGGCGGCCACCCTTCCCATCACCAGGGCGAAGGCCAGCACACCCACAATGCCGCTGACTACCATGACCACCAGGGCCGCCAGCCCCTTGGAGAGGATCAGGGAGCCGGTTTTCACCGGAAGGGTGAACATGAGGTAGCCCTCGTTCTTTAAGAGGCCCTCATAGAACCGCTGCACCACCAGCACCAGGCAGAGGACGGCCATGGCGATCAGCACCCCCACCAGCGCCGTCAGCAGCAGGCCAAAGGCCGTATTGCCGTCCAAATCCAGGGAGAAGGCAACGCCGTTCAGCGCCGCCAGCACCAGCACGACCCCCCAGATGGGCAGGAAATTGCGCATCATATAGCGCAGCTCCAGCTTGCAGAGTTTTCCAAACATCACGCTACCCCCTCTCAAATCATGCGGAACATAGCCCGGAACACCTCGTCCAGGCTCATGCCCTCCCGCTCCCGGATGTCGTCCACCGTGTCATGGAGGATGACCCGACCCTCCCGGAGAAATACGGCCTCGTCCAGCACCCGCTCCACATCGGCGATCAGGTGGGTGGAAATCAGGACGGTGCCCTCCGGGTTGTAGTTGGACAGGATGGTGTCCATAATATAGTCCCGTGCGGCGGGGTCCACCCCGGCGATGGGCTCGTCCAGCAGGTAGAGTTTGGCCCGGCGGCTCATCACCAGCACCAGCTGCATTTTCTCCAGCGTCCCCTTGCTCATGGTCTTGATTTTCATGGACTGCTGAATGTGGAGGCTCTCGCACATGGCCTCCGCCCTGGCAAGGGCAAAAACATAGTTTCTTCAGCAAGCCTTGTCTAAGAAGTGTAATCTCCTGTAAGTTGATGACATTGCCCTGAAAGGGTAGGGAGCGCAGCGGAAATGCCGCTTGACGGCGGAGCTGGCTCCGCCGCAAGGCCAGACTGAGAGGTTTCTTTGGCATATTTTGATTGAAAACCTGATTCCCGTGAAGTGTGCCGGAAAACCGTTGACTTTCCCAAACGGTGCGGGTATAGTGGAGGAAAGACCGTTTCCCCACAGGAGGTATCGCCATGGAGCCATTTGAACGCCGCCATAAGGAATCCCGGCCCGTGCTGGCCATCTGCTACGACTTTGACAAGACCCTGTCGCCGGACGATATGCAGGCCCAGGGCTACATTCAATCGGTGGGCTATGATGTAGAGCAGTTCTGGGCGGAGACCAACGCCTTCGCCCGGGAACACGATATGGACAGTAACCTGTCCTATATGTACAAGATGGTGCAAAAGGCCAGGGAAAAGCAGCTCCCCTTCACCCAGGCCTCACTGATGGAGTACGGCGGGAGGGTGCAGCTCTTCCCCGGCGTAGAGGGCTGGTTTGACCGGATGGGGGCCTACGGCCAGGCACAGGGGGTCCTGGTGGAGCATTATATCATCTCCTCCGGATTAAAGGAGATGATCGAGGGTTCCTCCATCGCCAGGCAGGGGGTGTTCCGGAAAATCTACGCCAGCGCCTTTTACTTTAATGAGCAGGGAGAGGCGGAGTGGCCCGCCCAGGCCATCAACTACACCAGCAAGACCCAGTTCCTGTTCCGCATCAAGAAGGGGGTGCTGGACGTGAACGACGCCGCCGTAAACGATTACTTCCCGCCGGAGCAGGTGCGGGTGCCCTTCCGCAACATGGTTTACATCGGGGACAGCGCCACCGACATCCCCTGTATGAAGCTGGTGAACAGCTACGGCGGCCACGCCATTGGCGTCTACGACCCGGACACCGGCGACCGGGCCAGGGTGTTTCGGATGATGCAGGATGACCGCTGGCTCGTATACTCATCTGACGCGGCCGCCGACTCCTGACGGGTAGAGCTGGGTGGTCGCCGTAGCATTAAAAAAAAGTCGGG
>JAJQET010000206.1 GCA_021201515.1 Clostridiales bacterium
CCAGTGGCACATTTTTAGCCGGAAACCGATGCCAGCTATGCTGGCGAGGGTCACTAACCGAGGAGGATACCGTAAATGGTCAGCAGGCGGTAGTCAAGGCCCCGCTTCCCGGCAGGGAAGGCCGGGCAAAGTCTCGATAGCGAACGTTATCTGAGGAGGCCCACCGTGAGGGCAAAACCTCTTTCCTTTTAACTACCTTTTATAAGGAGGGAAGGAGGGCCGGGCGCACACTGTGCGCCCCTACGGAAAGACGGGTAACGGAATGCGGAACCATTCAGTTGATGACATTGCCCTTGCATGAGCCAGAAACCAGCACCATTATAACTGCACACAGAGGCCGCAGCGGAGCCCTTCCGCACGGAACTTACGAAAGAGGGAAACGACTATGGCAGAGCTGATGAAAAACCAAATTTGCACCCTGCACATTGACGGCTACACCAGCGAGGGGGACGGCGTGGGCCGCATTGATGGTCGGGTCGTCTTTGTGAAAAGCGCCCTGCGGGGCGAGACGGTGGAGGCCAGAATTTTGAAGGTGGGCAAGGCCGCTGCCTGGGCGAAAATCGAGCGGGTGCTGGAGCCGTCCCCCGCCCGCGTGGAGCCGGACTGCCCCTACTATGGCAAATGCGGCGGCTGCCGCCTGCGCCACATGACTTATGAGGAGGAACTGGTCTATAAGCGTCAGCGGGTGGAGGATGCCCTGCAACGGATTGGGGGCTTTGACGTCACCCTGGACGAGATGCTGGGGGCGGCCCAGCCGGAGCGCTACCGGAACAAGGCGGCCTTTCCCATCTCGCGGGACCCGAAGAATGGCGTTCGCGTGGGCTTTTACCGGGAGCGGAGCCATGATGTCATCGACATTCCTGCCTGCCGTATCCAATCCGACCAGGCGGACAAGGCCGGGCGCATCGTCCGCAAGTGGATGCACAAGTACAATATCTCCGCCTACGATGAGGGCAGCTTACAGGGGCTGATGCGGCACCTTTTGGTGCGCACGAACCGCCGGAGGGAGCTGCTGATCTGCGTTGTGGCAAATGCGGAGCGGCTGCCCTTTGAGGCGGAGCTGGTGCATGACCTGACCGTTGGCTGCCCCAAAACGGTGGGCATTGTGCTGAATACCAACACGGCGGATACTAACGTGATTTTGGGCCGCACCTACCGCACCCTCTGGGGGACGGATTATCTGGAGGATCGGCTCTGCGGCCTGACCTTCCGGCTCAGCGTCCCCTCCTTCTTCCAGGTCAACCGGGACCAGGCCGAGGTGCTGTATCAGAAGGCGGTGGCCTTTGCCGGGCTGACCGGAGCGGAAACGGTGGTGGACCTGTACTGCGGCACCGGCACCATCACCCTGGCCATGGCGCGGCAGGCGAAGCGGGCCATCGGGGTGGAGGTGGTGGCCCCCGCCGTCCGGGACGCCAGAGAGAACGCCGCCCGCAACGGGTTTGACAATGTGGAGTTCCTCTGCGCAGACGCCGGCGAAGCGGCCAGGCAGCTGGTGAAGCGGGGGATACAGCCTGACGTGATCTGCGTGGACCCGCCCAGGAAGGGACTGGAGCGCCCGGTGATTGACGCCATGGCGGTGATGGTCCCCCGGCGCATTGTCTATGTCTCCTGTGACCCGGCCACGCTGGCACGGGATTTGAAGCTGCTGGGCGAGCGGGGGTATCGGCTGGAGCGGGCCGCGGCGGTGGATATGTTCCCAAGGACGGGGCATGTGGAGACAATCATCTCCTTAAAACTGGCATAACGTATAGCAACAACGGCGGCCGGAATCCTGCTTCCGGCCGCCGTCGTAGCGCTGTTCCCGTTTTGGCGTTGCTTATAATGTGGAGTTTTTAATCACGCCGGCCGATTTACGATCGTTTTGAGAAACCCGGCAGCTGCCACAGATGTTGCAGGATAAACGCATATCCACTTCACGCAGCGCGCCGCAGGGGCAGGCATCTGCTTATCTTTTTGCAACTTTCTGCGCTTCGCGGCTGCAAAAAATGATTGCAGAAGGGAAATCCGATGCCGCGCGGCTGAAATATATATCTTGACAGCAGAGAGCATTTAGTGTATAATATCACTAATAAAGTGGACTTTTACAAACAGCGGCTCTGTTTTTGCAAAAAGTCCACTGGGCAGCGAAACAGCAGGAGAGGGAAGAGCAGCGATGCTCGCATATTTATTCCAAATTGAGGAGGTAATTTATGAAAAAGTCGTTAGCTATTATGCTTGCAGTCGCCCTTGGGCTGCTCTGTGGGTGCTCCGGGTCCAACGTGACAGACAGCGAAACTTCAAATTCCAGCGCAGCTGTCAGCGAAGCCTCGTCTTCGGTTGAAGCTGAACCTGAAGCGGAAGCCGAAGATGAAGCGGAGGAATCCTCCAGCGAGCGCGAGGAGCTGAACGCCGAGGTGAAGGATGCAACGGATATCACCATTGCCGCGAATGCGGAGGTTTATGAGCTTCTGGATTTTTCAGATGAGACGGAGCGGGAGTTTGCGGAAAGAGGACTGATCGACG
>JAJQET010000165.1 GCA_021201515.1 Clostridiales bacterium
TAACGCGCCGCTCCTGGGTTGGGGCGCTGTGTTTTTCCCTGTCCTGTCAATAAGAGCCGTCAGGGTTGGAATCGTTACAAAAAATTTGGAGGAATGTGTCCTCGCTTGCAGGGACAGGCTTTCCCAAAACTGCTTATCCTCAACCTGTGGATTTCCCTCCGCCCCTGGGGTGCCCCCCTTTTTCCTCAGGCTGTGGATTTGTTGGCAGGGCTTTGGCTGAGTTGACAAAAAAGGGGGGATTCGCTACAATGAAGGCAGACAATCACGCCAACACATGGGAAAGGAGTCCCGCCATGCTGAACCTGATATTAGGCCGGGCGAAAACCGGAAAATCCACTGCGCTGTCCCGGGCTATTACGGAAAACGGCCCCCGGCGCAGGCAAATCCTCATCGTGCCGGAGCAGTACTCCCACGAGACGGAGCGCAGACTGTGCAGCCTGGGGGGGGACAAAACCGCTCAGTACTGTGAAGTATTATCCTTTACACGGCTCCACAACCGGGTGCTGACCGTTACCGGTGGGCTGGCGGAGCCTGTGCTGGACGGCGGCGGGCGGCTGCTCTTAATGCACGAGGCAGTGCAGCAGTCCGCCGGGAGCCTGAAGGTCTACCGGAACTACTCCAAACGGGCCGCCTTTCTGGAGAATCTGCTGGCCACCGCCGATGAGCTGAAAAGCTACTGCGTCTCCCCTGACCGGCTGTTTGAAGCGGGAGGGGCGCAGGACGGCGAGGCCGGGGGACGGCTTCACGACCTGGGGCTGATTTTGACCGCTTATGACAAGCTGGTGACGGAGCGGGCCGCAGACCCCAGAGACAGGCTGACCCGCCTTGCGGAAAAGCTGACGGAAAGCGGCTACGCCCGGGGCAGGGACTTTTACATCGACTGCTTCACCGACTTCACCCCCCAGGAAAAGGCCGTCCTCTCCGCCCTGATGCGGGACGGACACAGCGTCACCGTGGCCCTGACCTGCGACACGCTGGACGCCGATGGCAACCCCATCTTTGCCCCGGCCCGGCGGACGGCGCTGGAACTGATCGCCCTGGCGCGGGAACAGCACGTTGGCGTTTCCTATGATACCTTGGATGGGCGTATCGATCAGGCCCCGGCAGAGCTGGCTTATCTGGAGTGGCACCTGTTCGACGCGGCCCCGCCTCCCTACGACGGGACCTGTCAGGCGGTTCAGCTTTACAGCATGGAACGCCCCTATGATGAGGTGGAACAGGCAGCCGGGGCGATTTTGGCCCTGGTGCGGGAACGGGGCTACCGCTACAGGGACATTGCGGTGACAGCCCGAACACTGGAGGGCTACGATGATTTGATCGAAACCGTCTTTGCCCGTTACAACATCCCTGTGTTCCTGGGCAGGCAGGTCAACATTTTGGAGAAGCCCATCATGACGCTGCTGACCTCCGCCCTGGACGTCATCGACGGCTACGAATACGACGATCTGTTCCGCTACCTGAAAACCGGCCTCACCGGAGTGTCCCTGGAGGACGTGGACGCACTGGAAAACTATGTCCTCCAATGGGACATTCGGGGCGGCAAGTGGCATCAGGCCAGTGACTGGGACTGGAACCCGGCGGGCTACGCCCAGCCCTGGACGGAGGAAAACCGGGCGCTGGTGGCCGGGCTGGATAAGCTCCGCCGGGAAATCGTTGCGCCGCTGGAAGCGCTGCGAAAAACAAAGGACGCCTCTGGGGCCTCCCTGGCCCGGTCCCTCTACCGCTTCCTGGAGGAAATCGCCCTGCCCCAGCGTCTGGAGGAGCGGGCCACCCTGCTGACCCAGCGAGGTGAGCTGCGGCAGGCGGAGGAATACCGCCAACTGTGGGACATTCTGGTGGGGGCGTTGGAGCAGTGCGCCGCATTGATGAGTGAGCAGCCCATCCAGCTCAGGCAGTTCGCGGAGCTGTTCCAGCTGGTGCTGAGCCAGTACAACGTGGCCACCATTCCGGTGTCGCTGGACCGGGTCTCTGTGGGGGACATTCTGCGCACCGCCCACAAAGAGGCCAAGGTGGTCTTTTTGCTGGGGGCGGACGACGCCCACTTCCCGCTGGTGGGGCAGACCGCCGGTCTGCTGACCCAGGAGGATCGGGCGCTGCTGGCCGCCTGCGGCTGCACCCTGACCCCCTCTCCGGAGCAGCGGATGGATCGGGAGCTGTCCTTGGCCTACGACGCGGTGTGCCTCCCCACGGAGCGTCTGGTGGTCAGCTGGTGCGGCGGCGGGGAGAGCGCGGTGCGCTGCGCAGGCTTTGTGGAAGATTTGCAGCGCCTGTTCCCCGACCTGAGGGTGCGCCGTCAGGAGGAAGGGCTGAAATGCACCGCTCCCCTTCCCGCCCTGGACTATGGGGCGGGGCACAAGAACGGCGCCATGCTGGACGCCATGGCGTCCCTTCCGGACTGGAGGGGCCGGGTGGCCCATCTGCGCACGGCCATGACCGCCAGCCGGGGCAGCCTGTCCCGCCAGGCGGTGAACCTCCTTTACGGGGAGGAGGTGCGCATCTC
>JAJQET010000283.1 GCA_021201515.1 Clostridiales bacterium
GCCGCCTTCGCCGTGGCCGCGTCCGGCCCATTCCGGTCTGCCGCCGCCTTCGCCGTGGCCGCGTCCGGCCCATTCCGGTCTGCCGCCGCCTTCGCCGCGACTGCGTCCGGCCCATTCCGGTTTGCCAGCCCCTTCTTCGCCGCGGCCCCGGCCCTGTCCGCCGTAGCCGGGCTTTCCGACGCCGTAGCCGCCCTGGCGGCCCACGGCCTTTTCCACCTTCACAGTGGGGGCGCTGGCCGCGAACCAGTTTTGCAGGTCCTGATTATCACCGTTCAGCTCCGCCGTTACCCGGTTGACGGGCAGGCCCGCCTCGTACAGCCACTTTGCCACGGCAAGGCTGCCCTCCACCGCAAGGTCGTCACCCTTGCAGGCGTCCTTCGCCTGGGAAAGCTGTTCCTCCAGCCGGGCCCGATAGGCCGCCGTGTCCAACGTGACCCCCAGGGCCTGGCCGATGGCCTGATAGGCTTTTTCCAGCGCCTCCGCGCCGTAAACGCCGCCCAGCACCACATAGGGGATGCCCAGACGGGCCTGGAGCCGCTGGCCCAGGGCCTCGCCGCCGTCCTCCACGCAGACGATGTTCAGGTGTGCCCTGGCCATCTCCTGATACTGGGCAAAGGTTTTGCACTCCCGCAGGAGGTTGATGTGCCGAATCCCTGCCCCGGTGAGCAGCTGACGCAGCTCGCTGTCCGGCGCCAGCTCGCCGGTGGTCAGCACGTTGACGCTGACCTCCTCACTCCGCTCCGCCTTTTGCAGCAGATCAAAGACCATGGAATCCACCGAATCCTCGTCCGCCGCCCCGGCGTCGTGCTGCACGCCGCACAGGTGGCAGCCCGTGTGGGCCCGAATGGGCACGCCGGTTTTGGCCTCCATCTTGTCGATGAGGAGCTGCCAGTCCGTGGACAGTAGCGCCGCCTGGCAGCCCGCCGTCAGGTAGATGCCGCCGGGGTGCCGCTCCTCCGCCAGCTCCGTGATGGCCTCCTCGATTTTGCTCAGGTAGCGCCCGGTGATGAAGTCCACCTCATCCAGGCACAGGAAAGCCAGCCGCCCCTGCTTTTGCAGTTCGGTCAGCTCCTGGGCCCGGTGACGGGTGCAGGCCATGGCCCCGATAAAGAGGATCTGCGTCTCCGGCACCAGGGCGAAGCCGCTGAAGGCCATACCCCGCTGCTTCTGTTTCGTAATCGTTCTCGTTGTATTCACTCAAAAATCATCCTTTACTGAATCGCCCCGCTGATGCGGGATGTATTTTCCTTGGTATGGCTTTATTGTAGCACCCTTCGTTTTATTTGTCAAGGTACCTAATAATTATTTTTTGAAAAAGGGACGCCGATTTTTTCGGCGTCCCTGATATGGTTGAGAAAAAACGTTCCCGGAAACCGGCGCTTACACGCAGGTGTAGCCGCCGTCCACCGCCAGGATCTGACCGGTGACATAGCTGGACTCTTCCGCGCCCAGGAAGATGGCGGCGGAGTTCAGCTCACCGGCGTGGCCGTACCGCTTCATGGGGACGGAGGTGTTGGCGAAGGCCTGGAAATAGTCGCTGTCCAGCGTCTCGGTGGTCAGCTCGGTGTAGAAATACCCCGGACAAATGGCGTTCACCGTGATGCCGGAGGTGGCCAGCTCAGCGGCTGCGCCACGGGTAAAGTTCACCACAGCGCCCTTGGTGGTGTGGTATGCGATGGTGGGAATGGCGGTGTTGCCTACCATACCGTAGATGGAGGCAATGTTGATCACGCGGCCATAGGTCTGCTTACCATCCGCCATGGCCTTCTGCATCAGCTTGACGAAGGCCTGGGTCACGGCGAACACGGAGGTCAGGTCAAGGCCCAGGGTAAAGTCCCAGTCCTCCTTCTTGTAATCCACCAGCGGGGTCCCGGTGCCCTTTTCGCCTCCGGCGTCGTTCACAATGACCTCCACATGGCCGAACACCTCGTCCACCTTCGCCACTGCGGCGGCGATGGAGTCCGCCTTCGTCACGTCGCAGGCCACCGGCAGCACCTGAACGCCGTATTTCTCGGACCACTCCTTTGCGCTGGCCTCCAGCCGCTCCTTCCGTCTGGCCAGCAAAACCAGGTTTGCGCCCATCTGGGCGTATCCCTCCGCCATCTGCTTGCCAAGGCCGGAGGATGCTCCGGTGACGGCCACTACCTTACCTTTGTAATCAAACATACGAACCACTCCTTACACAGCATTTGTCACGAATTTTCGATTTGCAAAGGATGTCGCCCGGCACCCGGCCGAGGTCAAAGGTGTAAGGTGGCGTCCCCTGCTCCTGTTACTCATTATACGCCAAATCCTGAGTTTGTCAATTATTTATCAATGTTTTTCCGCTTATCCGGCAGGGCGCTCCAAGGGCACAGAAGGGACGCCGCAGCGCTGCGGCGCCCCTGATTTCGTTTGATGGTTTTGGCAAAGGCGTCTGTGTCACTTCAGCAGGCTCTCGTAGACCTCCAGATACTCGGCGGCGGACTTGCCCCAGCTGAAATCGGCCTCCATGTCCCGCTTTTGCAGCTTGGCCCAGGCCACCGGGTCGTTGGCGTAGACCTCCAGCGCCCGGTTGATGGCGTCCAGCATATCGTCGGCGTTGATGTTGACGAAGGTGAAGCCCAACCCCTCTCCGGTGATGGTGTTGTAGGAGGGGACGGAGTCCTTCAGTCCGCCGGTGAGCCGCACCACCGGCACGGTGCCGTAGCGCATGGCGAACATCTGGGTCAGGCCGCAGGGCTCCGCGATGGAGGGCATCAGCATGATGTCCGCGCCGGCGTAAATCTGGTCGGACAGGGTGGCGGCGTACTTGATGTTGGCGCTGACCCGGCCGGGATACTGCCGCTCCGCATTGCGGAAGAACTCCTCAAAGCCCCACTCCCCGGTGCCCAGGAGGACAAACTGGACATGGTTGGACATGATGCGGCTGAACACGTTGGTGATCAGGTCATAGCCCTTGTGGCCCACCAGCCGGGAGATGCAGGCGATGATGGCCGCGTCCGGGTCCTCCTCCAGCCCCAGTTCCTTTTGCAGGGCGGCCTTGCAGAAGGCCTTGCCGCTGAGGTCATCGGAGGTGAAGTTGGCGGCGATGAGCTGGTCGGTGGCAGGGTTGGCAGCCTCCATGTCGATGCCGTTCAGGATGCCGGTGATCTTGTTGTAGTTGGCCACCACCACGCCCTCCAGGCCGTGGGCGTAGAAGCTGTATTGCAGCTCCCCGGCGTAGGTGGGGGAAACGGTGGTCACATGGTCCGCGGCGTAGATGGCCCCCTTCATCAGGTTCACATCGCCGTAGAAGCTCAGCATATGCTCATTGAAATAGCTGGTGTCCAGGCCAAAGACGTCCTCCAGAATGGAGCGGCCGAACCGGCCCTGATACTCGATGTTGTGAATGGTATAGACGCTCTTGGCCTTTGCCAGGTTGGGCCGCATACGGCGGGCCTCCAGCAGGTAGATGGGCACCAGGGCGGTCTCCCAGTCGTTGGCATGGATGATGTCGGGCTTCCAGCCGATCTGGTCAGGGATCTCGATGCAGGCCCGGGAGAAGTAGGCAAACCGCTCCCCGTCGTCATAGTGGCCATAGAGGCCGTTGCGCTTGAAGTAGGTCTCGTTGTCCACAAAGTAGTAGGTAATGTTGCCCCTTTGCAGCTCAAACAGGCCGCAGTAGCTGGAGCGCCAGCCGAGCCGGAAGTAGAAATACTTCACGAACGTCATTTGACTGCGCCACTGATCGCCAATCGCGGCGTACAGCGGCAGGACGACACGCACATCGTTGCCCAAATCCGCCAGTGCAGGAGGTAAAGAGGATGCAACGTCCGCCAGTCCGCCCGTCTTGACGAAGGGGGCGACTTCGGAGGAGACAAAGAAAATGTTCATATACAGTTATCCTTTCTTTCATGGACACGCTGTGCTCTGGGCCGTCCAGCCGTGTACGGCGGAAAGGGCAAGTGCCCTTAGAGGAATTTGAGAAACCTTACACCTGGCTGCCCTTGGCAATCAGCAGGGGATAGTTGGGATGGCCGGACAGGTTGCTGTTGGGGGAGACGGTGACATCCTTATCGGCGATGGTGCAGTTGACCTGTGCGTTCTCGCCCACAACGGTACCCTTCATCAGGATGGCATTCTTCACAACGGCGCCCTTGGCCACGGTGACGTTCCGGAACAGGATGGAGTTCTCCACCGTGCCCTCCACAACGCAGCCGTCGGCGACCATGGAGTTCTTCACCGCGGAGCCGGGGGCGTAGTAGGTGGGGGCGTCGGTACGGTCCTTGGAGCGGATGGGGTAGTTGGCGTCGAACAGCTCATCCCGCACCGCCGGCTTCAGCAGATCCATGCTCTTCTCATAGTAAGAGGCGACGCTGGTGAACCGGGCGCAGTAGCCCTCAAAGACGTAGGGCATGATCTTCAGCTTGTCCTTCATCCCCACCAGCACGTCGTTGGAGAAGGAGTACAGATTGTGGGTGGAGCAGTACTTGTTGACCTTGATCAGCAGGTCCTTGCTCAGCAGGGCCATGGAGATGTACTCCAGCCCCTCGGCCTCGTCCGGCTTCTCCAGAATGTCGGCAATGGTGCCGTCCTCAGCGGGGATCACATAGGTGGTCTGCTTGGGGTCGCCGATGTGGTTGGGGACGCAGACGATGGTGATGTCCGCGCCGGAGGCCAGGTGCTGGTCATAGACCTTGCCCAGGTCGATGTTCAGGGCGATGTCGCCATCGGTCAGCAGGACGTAGTCCTGACGAATCTGATTCAGATAGGAGTCCAGGCTGGCCAGGGCCTCCATGCGGCCGTGGATATGGCCGCTGCTGCTGGAGCTCTTCATGGAGAAGGGGGGCAGCAGACGCAGGCCGCCACGACGGCGGGCCAGATCCCAGTGCTTGCCGGTGCCGATATGGTCCAGCAGGGACTGATAGTTCTGCTCCAGCACGACGCCGATGTCGGTGATGCCGGCGTTCACGCAGTTGGACAGCATGAAGTCGATCATGCGGAAGCGGCCGCCGTAGGGGACGGCGGACATGGAGCGGACCTCGGTCAGCTCCTTCAGGTCATAGTTGGCCTGGTTTGTAAAAATGAGGGTATGAATGTTTTTCATTCTGCCTCACCGCCTTTCAGAGTTTCAGGGTTCAGCATGGCGCCGGCCTCGATGACGGCGCCGGGGCCTACGGAAACCTTGCTGCCCACGACGGCGATCTTCTTGTTGGGGTCCTTGGGGTCCTGCTCAGAGCCAACCACAGCGCCTGCGCCGATGACGGAGTTCTCCGCCAGGATGGAATACTCCACCACGGCCCCGGCCTTCACCGTTGCGCCGGGCATCAGGATGGAATAGCGGACGCTGGCGCCCCGCTCGATGGTGACGGAGTTGAAGAGGATGGAGTTGTCCACCTCGCCGTCCACCACGCAGCCGCCGGCCACGAAGGAGTGGTTGGTGGTGGCGTGCTCACCGATGTAATGAGGGGGAACGATGGGGTTGCGGGCGTACAGGGGCCATTCCTTGTCGTAAATATCCAGCTCGGCGTTGGGGATATTCAGGATGTCCATATTGGCGTCCCACAGGGAGGCGATGGTTCCCACGTCCTTCCAGTAGCCGTTGAAGCGGTAGACCACCATCTTCTCGCCGTTATTCAGCATATTGGGGATGATGTTCTTGCCGAAGTCATTGGCGGAGCCGGGGGTGTTCTCGTCCTCGATCAGGTACTTGCGGAGCTTGGACCAGGTGAAGCAGTACACGCCCATGGAGGCCAGATTGCTCTTGGGATGGGCGGGCTTCTCCTCAAACTCGTAGATGGTGTCATCCGGGTTGCAGTTCATGATGCCGAAGCGCTTGGCCTCCTCCATGGTGACGGTCAGCACGGAGATGGTGGCGGCGGCGCCGGCCTTCTTGTGGGTCTCCAGCATATCCTTGTAGTCCATCTTGGAGATGTTGTCGCCGGACAGGACGATAACATAGTCAGGGTCATACTGGTCGATGAAGCCGATGTTCTGATAGATGGCGTTGGCGGTGCCCTTATACCAGGAGCCGGACTCGCCGGAGGTGGAATAGGGGCTGAGGATGTGGACGCCGCCGTCGGCAATGTCCAAATCCCACGGCTCACCGTTGCCCAGATAGGAGTTCAGCTCCAGGGGCCGGTACTGGGTCAGCACGCCGACGGTGTCGATGCCGGAGTTGACGCAGTTGGACAGGGGGAAGTCGATGATTCGATACTTGCCGCCGAAGGGGACGGCAGGTTTTGCCACGTTTTTGGTCAGCGCGTATAAACGGCTGCCCTGGCCACCGGCCAGCAACATGGCAACACATTCCTTTTTCATGGATGGTCACCTCGTACTAAAGATTGGGATAGATGCGGTTTGCTATTTGAAAAAACGGAGACTGTCCGTTTCATCAACGGGGAGAAGAATGAGGGATGGCTCCGGCGGCCCCTCGAAGGCCACCACCAGGCCGCCCACAGGGGGCACCTCCAGGGGCAGCTGATAGCCCTGCCCCGCCTCTGCGGCGGTGAGCAGGCCGCTGCTGCCCCGATTCTGGCCGCCGTAGGCGGCGTCATCGGTGTTCAGCAGCACCCGATAAGAGCCGGGCCCCTCCACCTGGAGGCTGCATTGGAAGGTTTTTCGCTTGGAGAAGTTCAGCACCACCAGCAGGCTGCCCTCCATGCCCACCCGCCGCAGGGCCGACGCCTTTTGCAGCTCGTCATAGCGGATCAGGGTCTGGTAGCCCTCCGGGTCGTTGTCCCGCTCCCAAAACGCAGGCTGGGACAGATAGAGGAGGTTCGCCTCCCGGAAGAAGCGCTGCTGCCGGTGATACGCATCGTAGTGCAGCAGGTGCCAGTCCAGGGAGTAACGATAGTCCCAGGGCTTCTCCTGGCCGAACTCCGTGCCCATGAAGGTGAGCTTTTTCCCCGGATAGGCCAGCAGCAACAGATGGCACAGACGGGCCGCCGCCAGCCTGGTGCTCTGGGGTTCTCCCCCGCCGGCGATCAGGCGGGAAATCGTCTCGGTAAACTCCGTGCCCAGGGGCGGGATGCAGGAGTGGAGGGGGGAGAAGGTGCCGGAGGCGAGCCGTCCGGCCTCACTGTTCTGATAAAAGGAGGACAGGAGATGATCCCCCCAGCCCCGGTTCAGGCAGAGGTTTCCGCTGGTGCTGGCGGAGTCGGTGACGATGACCTTGCCCAGGGTAATGACCCGCTCCGGCGCGTCCCTCCTGGTCCGCTGCACCAGCTCCTCCAGGAAGGAGCGGGCGTCCGCCGTCTGCATCGCGCTGGCGCCGCAGACCCGCAGGCCGTCCAGGTGGTAATGCTCCAGCCAGAACAGGGCGGAATCCGTCAGGAACCGGCGCACCAGAGGCTTGGAGAAGTCAAAGGCCCGCACCCCCTCCTGGTCAAGCTCCTCCTCCGTCTCATAGAGGGCGGAGCCGTCAAACCCGGCCAGGCCATGCTCGTTCACCGGGAAGCTGCCGCAGGGCCAGTCCATAAAGACGCCGACCCCGGCCCGGTGCAGCTCATCAATCAGGTGCATAAAGTCCTGAGGCGGGCCAAAGCGGGAGGTGGGGGCAAACCAGCTGTCCGGCAGGTAGCCAAAGCTGCCGTCCTCCTGATGCTCCATCAGCGGCATGAAAATGACGGCGGTGTACCCCATCTCCTTCACATAGGGCACCAGGTAGCCGGTTATGGCGCGGTAGGAGAGCACCTCCCCCATGCCGGTCCTCCGCCATGAGCCGAGATGCACCTCGTAGCAGTTGAGCGGGCTTCTGCCCAGGCGCTTCTTCCTGCGGAAGGCGAACCAGCTGTCGTCGCTCCAGCGGTACCCCGTCCCGTCATACAGCTTGGTGCAGTTGTCCGGCGGGGTGTCGTTATGAAAAGCGTATGGGTCGGACTTATAAAGTATGTCCCCTTCCCGGGTGCGAAGGGCGTATTTGTAGGTGTCATATTCCCGCAAATAGGGGAGAAAGGTCTGCCAGACGCCCTCCCCCATCTGCTGCATGGGGTCGTGGCCCGGGTCCCATTGGTTGAAGTCGCCCACCACGCTGACGCCTGCCGCGGCAGGCGCCGCCACGCGGAACATCCAGCCTGCCTGTCCGTTCTGGACGCAGGGAAACGCCCCCAGCCGCTGGGAAGCGGGAGTATCCTGCATTGCCGTATCGCTCCATTCTGCTGATAATCTGTCGAACTTTGTCCGGTTTCTCCCTTTCTTTTGCCGAAAAGCGGAAGAAAACCGGGGGAAAGGCGATTTCCGCCCGCCGTTGCCCGGAGGGGCAGAGTTGCCTTTGTAAAAATTATACAATGTTTCTTCCCTTTCGTCAACCCATTTTTTGCGAAACGACTTTTGAAAGTGCGTCCTTCTTTATTGACGGCGAAGGCAGGATGAGGCCGGTTTTCGGCAAAAAACACACCGCCGGGAGAACCGGCGGTGCGCATACAGAAGTTTGTCAACGCGGTCAGCCGCAGGCCGCCGCCAGCAGCGCGGCGGCGATTTCGCCCGCCGCCTCCACGCCGGTGCCGCCATGCTCCACGACGACCACAAAGGCATAGGGGGTAACGGTGGAGTCCACAAAGCCCACAAACCAGGCGTGAGGCTCCCCCTCCCCCACCTCGGCGGTGCCGGACTTGGCGCACACGGTCAGGTCGCCAAAGTCCAGGGTGCTGCTGTACTTGTTCAGCACGTTGTCCCGCATCATCCACTTCAGGGTATTGCAGGTGCTGGCCGACCAGCCGACGGTGAAGCTACCCGCCTCCTCATCGTACACCGAGAAGCCCAGAGGCCCTGTCACATCACTGAGCATGGTGGGGCAGGCGGCGGTGCCGCCGTTTGCGATGCAGCCCATCAGCACCAGCTCCGCGCAGGGGTTCACCAGGTTGGTGGACTGGCCCACGCCGGACCAGGCCAGGGCCGCGCTGCCGTCCGGGCTGGCGGTAAAGCTGCCCGCCGCCGTGGTGAAGCCGTTCACCGCACTGCTATCCAGCAGCCCCGCCGCCTGGGTGTATTCCTCCAACACGTCGCCCCCCAACCCCAGGGCCAGGGTGGCGAAGGCGCAGTTGCAGGAGTTGGTCAGGCACTCCCCAAAGGTCTGGGTGCCGTGCTTGCCGGAGCAGGTGACGGTGGCCCCGTCCACGGTGATGCTGCCGGTACAGGTGTAGGAGAAGTTCTCCATGTCCAGGTTCTCCAGGGCCGCCGCGGCGGTCACCAGCTTAAAGGTGGAGCCGGGGGTATAGGTGCTGGAGAGAAACCGGTTCAGGTAGGCCCCGGTATAGGCGCTGTCCCCGGCGGCCACCGCCGCCAGTTCGGATTCATCCTCCGGGTCGTAGGTGGGGGAGGACACCATGCAGAGCAGCTCCCCGGTCTTGTAGTTGTACAGGGCCACCGTGCCGCTCTGGCCGTCCAGGGCCTCATAGGCCACTTTGTTCAAGTCCCCGTCGATGGACAGGGCCACCGTGTTCCCTGTGCCGCCGGTGCCGAAGATGGGGCTGTAATCGATCAGCAGGTCGGCAAAGAGCTGGAGGGCCCCGGCCCCGATGTTGCCCGCGCTGTCCCCCACCGCGTGGAGGGTGGCCTTGCGGAGGGTTGCGTCGTCGGCATAGCTGCCGGTTTCGCAGTCGTACAGCACGGTGCCGTCCCGGTCGGTAATCGTGCCCACCGCGATTTTCCCGTTGGAATAGACATGCCGGTTGGCCTGAAAGGTGGCCCAGTCCTCGCCGTTGGCCACATAGAGGCCCAGGAAAATCACCAGCCCCGCCACCATCAGTATGGCAAAGAGCAGCACGAACAGGGTGCGTTTTTTCAGCTGTTTCATGGGTCATCCTCCTCCCACTGGAAATATTGCTCCCAGTCGTCCGCGTCCGAGTGGAGGGGCGCGTCCTCATCCGTGACGGACGATGCCCCGATGTCCGGCTCCGGCGGGTCTGTGGGCGGCTCCTCCGGGGGACTGGGGGCGTCCTCCCGGACAGGCTCCTCCGGGCGGCGCACCACCGTCTCCTCCTCTGCGGGGGCGGGGGACATGATCCTGGTCTCCTCCCGGTTGTTGTCAGCCGCAGGAGGCTGACGATTGGCGGAGGGCGGCGGCGCCTGCCGCTGGGGCGCATCCTCCTGAGGGTTGCGCTTCCGCCTGCCGGGGAGGCGGATGGCAAGGCTGGCGTTCTGCCGGGTGTCCGACGCCTTCAAAAAGGCCAGCAGCCCCCAGCAGGAGATCATGCTGCTGCCCCCCACCGAGACGAAGGGGAAGGTCACCCCCGTCAGGGGCAGCAGGTCCACGGAGCCGAACACGTTCAGCATGGTCTGCACCAGCAGCAGCATACTGGTGGCGCAGGCCCCAATTACATAGAAGCTGGAGCGGGCGGCCGCCGCCTGCCGGATGGCAAACAGGGCCATCAGCACAATGCTGACCACGGCGCACACCGCCACGATCAGCCCCAGCTCCTCGCCAATCACGCCGAACACCAGGTCGGTGTTGGCCGCCCCCAGGTTTTGGAGCCAGCCGTTGCCGACGCCCCGGCCAAAGAGGCTGCCGCTGGCAATGGCGGACATGGTGCGGGTCTGCTGATAACCCAGGTTGGCGGTATCCTCCCAGACATGGCGGTAGATGGCGAAGCGCTGGGCGATATAGGACTTGTAGTGCAGCACCAGCATCCCCCCGGTGCCTGCCGCCGCCACCATGAAGATGACAGAGGCCAGGTCGCCGGAGCGGAGGAAGGCGATGGCCAGGAAGGCCACGAAGAAGATCAGGGCCGTACCAAAGTCGCTCATCAGCACCAGACAGCCCACACAGAACACGCTGAACAGCAGGCTGCCCAGCAGGTTTTTCCGGTCAAAGAGCCTGTCCAGGGTGGCGGCCCCCACCAGGATGAATACGATTTTCACCAACTCTGAGGGCTGGAAGGAGAGGGGGCCGATGGATACCCAGTTCTTCGCGCCGAACAGCCGCTCCCCAAACAGCACGTTGAACAGCAGCAGCGCCACCGAGCCGATGGCAAGGGGCCAGCGCACCCCCTTGGCCAGGTCCAAATCCCGCAGAATCAGGTTCAGCACAAAGAACAGCACCAGCCCCAGGGCCACGCAAAGGGTCTGCCGGTACAGGGTGGAGATGCTAGAGGAGGCCGTCACCGTCAGACTGAGGGAGGTCAGGAAGAAGGCCAGGGTCTCCAGCTCAAAGCCGGTGCGCCGGGCCGCCCGGTAAATCAGGTAGAGCAGCCACTCCATCCCTATCAGCAGACCGAAGCAGGTCAGGATGGTGGCGCTGCTGTCCGGCAGGGCTATGCACAGGCTCCCCAGCAGCATCCCCTGGAACAGGGTCAGCAGGAGCAGCGTGACGCTGGGGGAGAGGAATTTGCCGGGCCGGGTGCGGCGCTTCATCTGCTGCCGCTCCTCCTCCGCGGTCAGGGGCAGGAACCGGGCCTCCACCCCGCCGAAGCCGATGCTGTCCTGTGGGGCCAGCTGAACGCTTTCCGTCACGGGGATGCCGTTCAGGGTGACGCCGTTCTTCGTGTTCAGGGGGTGGAGCGTCCACCGCCCCCGGTCGTCCCGGATCAGGGCGGCGTGGCTCCGGGAGACGGTGGCGTAAGGCAGCACCACGTCGCAGCGCTTCGCCCGCCCCACCAGATTCTCCCAGTGATACAGGGGCAGCTGGGCCCCGTTGGGCAGCACCAGGGAGCCCCAAAGCTCCTGCTCCGGCTTGCCCTGGAGCATACTGCGGCCGCACCGCACCACGATCAGCACCCCGAAGAGGGGCATCAGGAACTGGAAACAATAGCTGCAAAGAATTTGAAATGCGGTATGATGGAACATCGTCCCAAGAAAGTCCAGCCCAAGCTGGAAATAGCTGCCAATCTGAGAAATAAAGTCTGCCATGGGAACCTCCTCCCCGATGTAAGGGAGACTTTGCGAGAATGGATTTGCCGCGGCAAAGGGCCGCTTTGCGCTATTCTACCACAGCGCGGGAAAAAAAGGTAGCCATTTTGCGGTGTTTTGCGGAGAATCGGCCGTTTGACCGCCGCCGGCCCGGCAGTTTCGGGGAAAATTTGCAGGATTTGCCCCAGCTTTTGGGGATATGCCTTTCTTTTTCGGCAGAAATCACATTTTCCCGCGAAACGGTTGCAAAAAGGCGCGATTCGTGCTAAACTGAACATTCAGTCTGAGAAAAGAATGGAGGGAACAAAATGACGCAGACAACGTCCAAACTGGATATGCTGTTTTCCTTTTTAAAGGGAAACAAACGGTGGTTCCTGCTGGCCCTGGCATCCCTGCTGGGGCGCACCCTCTGCACCATGCTGAGCCCCCAGGCGGTGCAGTACACCGTGGACAGTATCATCGGCACGGAGGCCAGCACCCTCCCCGCCTTTGTGGAGGGCTGGCTGGCCGGGCTGGGGGGCCGGGAAATGCTGCGGGAGCACCTGTGGCTGGTGGCGCTGGCGGTGGCCGGGCTGGGGCTGCTCAGCGGGCTGCTGCGGTACCTCTATGTGATGCTCATCGCCAAGGGGGGGCGAGGGCTTCGTCCGCGCCATGCGGAACCAGACCTTCCGCCACATCGAACACCTGCCCTTCTCTTGGCACATGAGCCACCACACCGGCGACATCATTCAGCGCTGCACCACCGACATCGAGCTGGTGAAGGAGTTTCTGTCCAACCAGCTGTCCGGCCTGCTGAACTGCGTCGTCACCATTGTGGCGGCGCTGGTATTCCTGTTTGGGGAGAACCTCCCCCTGGCCCTGGTGGCCCTGGCCACGGAGCCGATTCTGCTGACCTTCTCCATCCTCTTCCGGCGGAAGCTGGGGCGGCAGTTCCAGCTCTGCGACGAAGCCGACGGCGACCTGTCCACCATCGCCCAGGAGAACCTGACCGGCGTCCGGGTGGTGCGGGCCTTTGGCCGGGAGGAGTACGAGCGGGGGCGGTTTGACCGGCAGTCCCGGAAGTCCACCGACCTGTGGGTCCGCTTCGGCGTGTACATGAGCGCCTTTTTTGAGGGGAATATGCTGCTGGGCAGCCTGCAGCTGCTGCTGGTGCTGACCGTTGGCACCATAATGACGGTGAACGGCCAGCTGACCCTGGGGTCCCTTCTGGCCGTCGTCTCCTACACCACGCTGATGCAGCAGCCCACCCGCCAGCTGGGGCGCATCCTCAGCGAGATGAGCAAGGCAGGCGTCTCCATCAACCGCATCTTTGAAATCATGTCCGCCCAGGAGGAGCGGGACCCGCCGGACGCCCTGACCCCGCCCATGAACGGGGACATCGTCTTTGACCATGTCAGCTTCCACTATCCCAACTGTCCCCTGCTGCTGGAGGACATCACCTTCACCATCCCCGCCGGCACCACCCTGGGGATTCTGGGCACCACCGGCAGCGGCAAAAGCACCCTGATGCACCTGCTGGATCGGCTCTATGATCTGCCGGAGGGGTGCGGCACCATCTCCATAGGCGGGGTGGACATCGCCAAAATGGAGGCCGCCTGGGTGCGCCGGAACGTGGGCATGGTGCTCCAGGAGCCCATGCTGTTCAGCCGCACCCTGTCGGAGAACATCGGTCTGGCCGCCCAGGGGGACTGTTCCCTGTCCGACATCCGGGAGGCCGCCCGCACCGCCTGCCTGGAGGAGGCCGTGGACGGCTTCGCCCACGGCTACGATACGATGGTGGGGGAGCGGGGCGTCACCCTGTCCGGCGGTCAGAAGCAGCGGGCTGCCATCGCACGGATGCTGCTGCAAAAGGCCCCCATCATGGTCTTTGACGACTCCCTCTCCGCCGTGGACGCGGAGACGGACGCCAAAATCCGGGCCGCATTGCAGGAGAGCATGGCGGAATCCACCTGCATCCTGATCTCCCACCGCATCTCCACCCTGATGGCGGCGAACCAGATCATCGTGCTGGACCGGGGCCGCATCGTGGAGCGGGGCACCCACGAGACGTTGCTGGCCCGGGACGGGCTGTATAAACAGATTTACACCCTGCAATCCCAGTGGGAGGAGGCGGAGCCCTGTGGCTGACAAGACGAATACCCCGGTGAAGAAGCGGCCCTTCTTCGGTCTGGGCTTCCTGCTCCCCTTCTGGAAGGAGCAAAAGACGCTGCTGGTGTTGGTCATCCTCACCGGTCTGCTGGGCAGCGTGCTGGAGGCGGCCATCCCCCTGTTCCAGACCTACGCCATCGACCATTTCATAGGGGAGGGCACCCTGGACACCCTGGCGGCCTTCCTGCTGGTTTACCTGCTGATGCTGCTGGTGCGGATGGGGGTGAACTACTACTGCTCCTATGGCGCCGCCAAAATCGAGGTGGTGCTGGACTACAGCCTCCGCAAAAAGCTCTTTGACCACCTGCAAACCCTGTCCATCAGCTACTATAACCAGAACGGCGTGGGCTATATCCACTCCCGGCTGATCTCCGACACAGGGCGCATCGGCGCGGTGGCCACCTGGAGCCTGATGGACCTGGTTCTCTGGGACGGCAGCTATCTGGTGTTTATGCTGGTGGTGATGCTGCGGCTGAGCTGGCAGCTGGGGCTGGTCATGCTGGCGCTGGTCCCCATTGAGGTGGTGGCCTGCGCCTACTTCCAGCGGCACCTGACCACCATGAACCGCCGTGTGCGGGAGATCAACAGCCGCATCACCGCGGATTACAACGAAGGCATCACCGGGGCCAAGACCATCAAGACCCTGGTGGCGGAGCAGAAGATGGAGGACACGTTTCAGGCGAACACCGCCGATATGTATCACGCCAGCGTAAAGACGAACCATTACCGGGGCACCCTCCAGGCCATCGTCATCTTCGCCGGCAACGTGGGGCTGGCCCTGATGCTGTGGCGAGGCGGCGTGCTGAATATGGATGGGCTGCTGGCATTTGGCACCCTGTCCGCCTTCACCACCTATGCCCTCAGCGTGGGAGACGTGGTGCAGGGCATTGTGGAGTCGCTGCAAAGTCTGGTCAGCGCCCAGGTGAACATTGAGCGGGTGGAACGCCTGCTGAACACCCAGCCCGACGTGGCGGACACCCCGGAGGTCATCGCCAAATATGGGGACTCCATCCACCCCAAACGGGAGAACTGGGAGCCGTTACACGGTGACGTGGAGTTTCGGGATGTGACCTTCCGCTACCCGGACGGGGAGGAGACCATCCTGTCTCACTTCAATCTGACCGTCCCCCAGGGCACCCGTGTGGCCATCGTGGGGGAGACCGGCGCGGGGAAAAGCACCCTGGTGAACCTGGTCTGCCGGTTCTTCGAGCCGACGGAGGGGGCCGTCCTCATCGACGGGCGGGACGCCAGGGAGCGGAGCCAGCTCTGGCTCCACAGCAACATCGGCTACGTCCTCCAGCAGCCCCACCTGTTCAGCGGCACGGTGCTGGAGAACCTGCGCTACGG
>JAJQET010000195.1 GCA_021201515.1 Clostridiales bacterium
AGAATCTGCCCGCTGAGCAGGCCGCCATTGCGGAGCGGAAGAAGCAGGAGTAAACTCTCAACCCGTCTAAAAAAACCGATACGCTTCCCATGCGTTCGAGCGCACTCCCCCGGCCGCCGCTCTGTCGGCGTCGGGGGAGCATGTGCCGTTCCGGAGCGTCCTGGCCTGTACAGTGAACCTGAAAAATGAAAAGGAGAGGTGCAACGTATGAACATAACAGCAAAATGGCGCACCGCGCCGCTCTGTGACCGCATCACGGCCCTGGCGCTGACGGCAATTTCGCTGGTGGGGTGTGTCCAGGTGGTGCGGTATGTCCTTCTGGGGAAGGCCCTTCCCCTGGTCACCATGTGCATCGTAGAGGCGCTGCTGATTCTGGTGGCCTGCATCGCCTGGAAAAGCCGGGCCCCCTGGCTGCTGCTGGCAGACGTGGCGGGCTGTATCGTCCTGTTTTCCCTGACCAACTACCTGGAGACTACCCTGTTCAACTTCTGCTTCGCCATTCAGGCCGCCGCCGCCCTGCTGGGGGCCGTCCTGGGGACGGTGTTCGCCATCCGGCAGCGGCAGGGGCTGCGGAAGGGGGGCCTCGTCCCCGCTGTGGCCCTGGTTGCCATCGTCGTGGCCGTTCTGGCCTACTGGCAGGTGAACGTGGCCATCGACAAGAACACCCAGGGCGCCGCGCAGACGGAGCTGTGGGCGGTGCCCTCCGCCTATGACAGCGTGGACTGCGACCAACCCGGCACGGTGGTGGAATTCACCTACCAGACGAAGGCCTACGCCACCGACCAGCGGGACGTGGAGAAAACCGCCTACGTCTACCTGCCCTACGGCTATGACGAGAGCCAGCAGTACAACATCCTCTACCTGATGCACGGCACCGGGGACGATGAAGCCTACTGGCTGGTGACCCACGCCTATAACAAAACCATGATCGACAATATGATTGCCAATGGCGACATCGAGCCGCTGATCATCGTGACCCCCACCTTTTATGTGGAGGACGACTGCGCCGACGGTCTGGATGCCCTGACCTACTCCTTCCGGGAGGAGCTGCGGGGCGACCTGATGCCCGCCATTGAGTCCACCTACTCCACCTATGCGGAGAGCTGTGACGAGGAGGGCTTCACCGCCAGCCGGGATCACCGGGCCTTTGCCGGCCTGTCCCGGGGGGCTGTGACCACCTATCACGCTGCCTTCTGCGGCAGTCTGGATTACTTCTCCTGGTTCGGCACCTTCAGCGGCAGCCGCACCACAGCGGAGTACTTCCAGGAGACGCTGCAATCGGAGGAGTTCGCCGACTATACCATCCATTACCTCTATGTCACCAGCGGCAACTTCGACTTCGCCCTGCCCGGACAGATTGAGGACTATGAAGCCCTGCTGGAGGTGGAGCCGCGGCTGACAGCGGGGGTCAACACCTCCTTTGACATCTTCCCCATGCGGTATCATTCCATCGGTTCGTGGCATCTGGCGCTGTACAACTGCCTGCAAAAGATGTTTGTGGGCCTCAGCTAAGTCAGATTTATCCAAGGCGCAAAAATCCCGCACACCCGGAGGTTTCTTCCGGATGTGCGGGCCTTTTTGCGTCAATCTACAGAAGCTGCGGAAGGCTGAGGCGGTTCTTACCCCATGTACTCCTTCATGAAGGCTTCGATTTTGTCGAAGGGAATCACGTCCATCCGGTCATACAGGTCGGTGTGGACTGCGCCGGGGATGATCAGCAGCTCCTTGTTGTCGCCGGTGAGCTTCTGGAAGGCGTCCCGGCTGAAATAGCAGGAGTGGGCCTTTTCCCCGTGGATGACGAGAACGGCATTGCGAATCTCCTGGCTGTATTGCAGGATGGGCATATTCATAAAGGACTGGCAGCCCGTCACGTTCCAGCCGCCGTTGGAGTTCAGGCTGCGGGGGTGATAGCCCCGCTTCGTCTTGTAGTAGTCATAATAGTCCTTCACGAAGAAGGGCGCGTCCTCCGGCAGGGGGTCCACCACGCCGCCGCCCAGGGCGTAGCTGCCGCTCTTATAGTCGGCAATGCGCTGGGCGCAGAGGGCCTTGCGCTTCTCGTACCGGGCCTCCTCGCTGTCCTCGCTGTCAAAGTAGCCGTTGGCGTTGACGCGGGTCATGTCGTACATGGTGGAGGAAACGGTGACCTTGATGCGGGTGTCCAGGGCCGCGGCGTTCAGAGCCATACCGCCCCAGCCGCAGATGCCGATGATGCCGATTTTCTCCGGGTCCACGTTGTCCTGGACAGAGAGGAAGTCCACCGCCGCCATGAAGTCCTCGGTGTTGATGTCCGGAGAGGCCATGTAGCGGGGGGTTCCGCCGCTCTCGCCGGTGTAGGAGGGGTCAAAGGCCACGGTCAGGAAGCCCCGCTCCGCCATGGTCTGGGCGTACAGGCCGGAGGACTGCTCCTTCACCGCGCCGAAGGGGCCGCAGACGGCGATGGCGGGGAGGGGCCCCGCCGCGTCCTTCGGCTCGTAGAGGTCAGCGGCCAGGGTGATGCCGTAACTGTTGTGGAAGGTGACATTGCGGTGGTTCACCTTGTCGCTCTTGGGAAAGGTCTTGTCCCATTCCTGTGTTAAAATAAGTTGTTCGTTCATTGCATTTGTTTCCTTTCCTGATTATTTTTTCGTCAGATGTTAATACCAGTCGTGTTTTTCGTTTCTGTCCAAATTATTGATTTGCGTCATTTCCGCCCCGGTCAGCTCAAAACCGAACAGGTCAAGATTTTCCCGGATATGCTCCGGGTCGCTGGAGCCGGGAATCACCACGACCCCTTTTTGCAGGTTCCACCGCAGAATGACCTGGGCGGAGGAGACGCCGTGAGCCTCGGCGATGGCGGAAATCGTTTCGTCCCCCAGCAGCTCCGCCGTATATCCCCGACCGCCCAGGGGATACCAGCCCTGCACCACGATTCCAAGGGACTGAATGTAGGGAATCACGTCGTTTTCCTGATAATAAGGGTGAATTTCGTTCTGTATCAGAGCAGGAGTGATGCTCACCTGGGGCAGAAATTCCTCCAACTCCTCCACATACCAGTTGGACAGGCCAATGGAATGAACCTTGCCATCGGCCACGGCCTGCTCCAGCGCCAGGTATGCCCCCACATCGCCGTTTCCCGGATGGTGGAGGAGAATCATGTCGATGTAATCCAGCCCCATCCGCTCCAGAGCCTCGTCTATGGCTTCGGCGGCGTTGCCATACTGGGTGGGATAGAGCTTTGTCATCACGAAAATCTCTTCCCGTGGCACATCTGAGTCCCGGATGGCCTGCCCGACGGCGGCTTCATTGCCATACATATAGGCCGTGTCGATCAGCCTGCCGCCGGCTTCCAGCAGCGCTGCAATGGAAACAGCACACTCCTCGTCTGTCAAGCTGTAGGTGCCAAGCCCCAGGATGGGCATTTCATAACCGCTGTTTAGCAGCACAGTCTTTGTTTCAAAGTTAAATTTCCCCACAGTACGCGCCTCACTTTCCGGTAATTCCAGACTGTTGATCCATTCAACCACATCATTTTCCGTTGCATCCCCGGAGAACCGTTTCCCCTCCATCCATGTAACGGTATCGGAGCAGAGGCCATGCAGATTTTCCGCGCTGGAGCCGATGCCGCTGCTGTGGGAGGTGCAGAAGGGGATGATGGTCACGCCGGAGAAATCATAGCTCTCCAGAAATGTGCTGATAATCCGCGGCGCCTGGCCGTGCCAGATGGGGTAACCGAGGAAAATCGCGTCATACTGCGCCATGTTTTCCACGCCGCCGGAAATGGCGGGCCGTGCGGAAACATCTGCCTGCTCCTGATTGGCGCGGCTGGAGGAGTCGTTATAATTCAGGTCGTCCTCTGTATAAGGCGTTTCCGGGATAATCTCATAACAATCTGCTTCGGTTTCCGCCGCAATCCACCCGGCAATCTGTTCCGTTGTGCCGGTGCAGGAAAAGCAGGCGACCAGTATATTGCTGCCGGAGTCGGCCACCTCAACATCCGCTCCGTCTGACGGTGTACTCGTTTCCGTTTCTTTGGTTTCGCGCTCTGTTTCTGCCTGACTGTCTGCAACGGAGCTGGTACTGCGTTCAGAATCAGACGGCAATTCTGCGCTTGCAGAGCTACAGGCCACCAGCCCGATCATCATGCAAACCGAAAGGACGAAGGCAATCAGTTTTCTCATAAGGTCGCCCTCGATACTTATTTTAAACCGCCGTACTGGCTGTCGTCCACAGCCTCCAGCCACTCATTGGAGCCGTTCTCCCCCGGCACCTCCACCGCCAGGTGGGAGAACCAGCTGTCCGGGGCGGCCCCGTGCCAGTGCTTCACACCGACGGGGATGTTGATGCAGTCGCCGGGGTTCATCTCCACGGCCTCCTTGCCCCACTCCTGGTAGTAGCCCCGGCCGGCCACGCAGATCAGGATCTGCCCGCCGCCGTTGTCGGCGTGGTGGATGTGCCAGTTGTTGCGGCAGCCCGGCTCAAAGGTCACGTTGAAGATGCCCACCTGCTTCGTGGACACGGGGGCAAGGTAGCTCTGGCCGATAAAATACCGGGCGAAGGCGTCGCTGGGTGCGCCGATGGGGAACACCATCTGGGCGGCATGGGCGGCCTTCGGGTCCGCCGGAGCCTCGTCCTCCGCCCAGACCTCTTTTGCCATATAAAACACCGCCCAGCCCTTGGGCCAGCCGACGTAGAACGCGGCGTGGGTGACGATGGCCGCAATCTCCCCCTTCGTCACCCCGGCCTTTTTCGCGTTCTCCAGGTGATACTTCAGGGAGGAATCGGTGATGCCGGAGGCCATCAGGGCCACCACGGTGATGATGCAGCGGGTCTTGTGGTCGATGTCCCGGTTATTCCAGTTCTCGCCGAACAGCACATCGTCGTTGAAATGGGCGAAATCCGCTGCAAAGTCGCCCAGGGTATTGCGCCCTGCGGTCTGTACAATTTTTTCCATGGTTACCTCTGTTTTCAGGTTTTGACAGGTGGTTTCACTGAGGGGCAGCGCCCCCTCACACCGTCCGGAGCCACTTTTTCAGGCTCCCTTCGGACTCCCTGCCGGACAGGAGTCTGCCGGTCACAATGACCGTATCCGGCGCAACGGATTGTTTCAGCGCCTCCGCCGTCCGGCCAAAGCCGCTGCCGCCGGAGGTGGCGAAGAGGACGATTTTCTTCCCGGAAAAGTCATAGCTTTCCAGGAAGGTGTTGACGACGGTAGGGGCCACGCCCCACCAGATGGGGAAGCCCAGAAAGATGGTATCATACCCGGCGATGTTGGCGTCCCGGTCCGCCAGCGCTGGACGGCTGGACAGGTCGTTCATCTCCACGGAGCTGCGGGAGTGAGGATTCCTCCAGTCCAGGTCGGCATTGGTGTAGGGCGTTTCCGGCCTGATCTCGTACAGGTCCGCGCCCGCCGCCTGGGCCAGACGCTTCGCCGCCCCTGCGGTGACGCCGCTGGCCGAAAAATAGGCCACTAACGTTTGATGCTTCATATCCGTGTCCTCCTTGTCTTTTTCGTTGGCGGTTGCAGCATATAAATCAGGTAATCCACATGATCCACCATCAGCTGCCTGTCGTGAAGCTCCTCCATCAGCGCGGCCCGAACCTTTTGCAGCAGGCGCAGCTTCTCTTCCGTGGTCTTTTCCCCTGTTGCCAGCATTGCTTCAATCTCCGGCATGGTCATGGACGTCCCTCCTGTCAGATGTGGATTGATGAGAGGCCGGTTTCCGGTTTTCTTCTGTCCCTATTATACCACCATATCACACCGGTATCAAATGCCTGGTTTCTTGAGCTGGCTATGCCTGAAAGGCATAAATAAAGTGTCCGGCAGGGTAGTCTGCCGGACGCTCTGCCAAAGTAGAAAGCCGGCAAGCCAACACAGTCTTTTGTCCACCAGACGCAAAGAAACCAGACGAACGGTCTCCCGTCCGTCTGGTATTCTTTTGCTGAGGGGTTATGCTGTGCGCTGCCCGGAGGCAGCGGGAACGTGCTTAATACTGCTCCTCGTCCTGGAGGGCGTCGACGCCCTCCTCGCCGGTACGGATCTTGACCACGTTCTCCACATCGTAGACGAAGATCTTGCCGTCGCCGTAGTGGCCGGTGTACAGCACCTTCTTGGCGGTGTCGATGATGGTCTCCACCGGGATGGTGCTGACCACCACCTCCACCTGCATCCGGGGCAGGAGAGTGGCCTCATGCACAACACCGCGGTAGTACTCGGGGCGGCCCTTCTGGACGCCGCAGCCCAGGACGTTGGTGACGGTCATGCCGGTGACGCCGGCCTCCATCAGGGCATCCTTCAGGGCGGGGAACCGCTCCTGCTTGACCACGATCTCCAGCTTGGTGATCTTCTCACCAGACGGGACAGGCTCCGCCGCCACGGCCGGGGCGCTCCTGACCTCCACAGGTACGGCGGCCTCCACAGGCACCGCGCCGGTGACTGCCGCAGGCAGGCCGCTGCCGGAATAGTGGGGCATGGGGGCAAAGTCCGCATAGGCGCTGGTCAGGCCATGCTCGGTGGGGTCCAGGCCCTGGACTTCCTCCTCGGCGGAGACACGAAGGCCCACAGTCTTTTCAATGATGAAGAAGGTCAGGGTGATGGCAACTGCCGTCCAGGCGGCCACGGAGACCACGCCCAGCAGCTGCAACCCCAGCAGGCCGAAGCCGCCGCCGTAGAACAGGCCCACCAGCGTGTCATTGCCGGGGGCGGAGGTGGTGGCGAACAGACCCACGGCGACGGTGCCCCAGATGCCGTTCAGACAGTGGACAGCCACAGCGCCCACGGGGTCGTCAATGCGGAGCTTGTAGTCCAGCAGCCACACGCCGAAGCAGACCAGCAGGCCGGACACAACGCCGATGATGGCAGCGCCCAGGCAGTCGGTGACGTCGCAGGGGGCGGTGATGCCCACCAACCCGGCCAGGGAGGCGTTCAGGCACATGGAGACGTCAGGCTTGCCATACTTCAACCAGGTGAAAATCATGCAGGTGACGGTGGCCACAGCGGGGGCCACGGTGGTGGTCAGGAAGATGGAGCCCAGCTGTTCCACAGTGGTGGCAGCGGCGCCGTTGAAGCCGTACCAGCCCAGCCACAGGATGAACACGCCCAGGGCGCCCAGGGGCAGGTTATGTCCGGGGAAGCTGCCAACCTTGATAGAGCCATCCTTCTGCTTGGTGAACTTGCCGATCCGGGGGCCAAGCATCTTTGCGCCGATGAGGGCGGAGATGCCGCCCACCATGTGGATGGCGCAGGAACCGGCGAAGTCATGGAAGCCCAGCTGAGCCAGCCAGCCGCCGCCCCAAATCCAGTGGGCCTCGATGGGGTAGATCAGCGCGGAGATGACCGCGGAGTAAATGCAATAAGACAGGAACTTGGTGCGCTCCGCCATGGCGCCGGAGACGATGGTGGCGGTGGTGGCGCAGAACACCAGGTTGAACACGAACTCCGAGAAGTTGAAGCCCTCGTAAGCGGTGAAGATGTCAAAGCCGGGCTTACCGATGAGGCCGGCCATATCCTCCCCCAGCAGCAGGCTGAACCCGATGAGGATAAACACCACGGTGCCAATGCAGAAGTCCATCAGGTTCTTCATGATGATGTTGCCGGAGTTCTTGGCCCGGGTGAAGCCTGCCTCCACCATGGCAAAGCCGGCCTGCATCCAGAACACCAGTGCGGCGCCGATCAGGTACCATACGTTAAATACTGCATCCATAAAAACTCTCCCTTTCATGAAAAGCGTAGTCTTTGCACACACTGCCCCGCAGTATCTGGAACAATGTGGCTGCCAAACCTTGCGGAAACCCGCAAAAAAGAGAAAGACAGGGACGATTCAGAGGTTTCTGACGTCCTTGTCTTTCTGATGGTGACAGTATACTACTTGCAAGCTTGTCCTGTCAAGCTTGCATTTTTGCTCGCTGTGAACTTCGTTTAAACTGCCCTTTTCCGCTCAAAATGCAAGTCGAGTTTTGAAAAAATTCACGAACGGTTCTCAAAGGGAGATTTTTGATTCTCCGCAAGGGAAGGGGTCGGCTGCCCGGCCTCCCGGCCCAGGGGCCGCCAGACGGTGACCAGCATGGTGGTGAAGGAGGCCAGCCCGCCGATGACATTGGAGATCGGCTCCGCCACGAACACCCCGTACACCTCCAGCCACCGGGGCAGCAGCAGGGTCAGCGGCACCACCAGAATCACCTTCCGGAAGATGGAGAAGAACACAGCGGACTTCGCCTTTCCCAGAGACACGAAGGTAGACTGGGCGGAAAACTGCAGCGACATGAACACGAAGGCAAAGAAGTAGATCCGAATGGCCTCCGCTCCGCTGTCCAGCAGAGCGCTGTCCGTGGTGAAGAGCCCCACAAAGGTGCGGGGCAGCAGCAGAATCGCCAGCCAGGCCACCAGCGTATAGAGGAAGCCCAGCGCCGCCATGAAGGCGATGCCCTGCCGCACCCGGCCATAGTCCTTCGCACCGTAGTTGTAGCCCAGCACTGGCTGCGCCCCGGAGGTCAGCCCCTGCACCGGCAGGGTGAACAGCTCACGCACAGAGTTCAGCACAGTCATCACGCTGATGTACAGGTCACCGCCATAGGTGCCCAACATTTGGTTGCAGACGATTTGCACCAGCGAGTTGGTGGCGGACATCATGAACCCGGTCAGGCCCAGGGTGGTGATTTCTCTGGCCAGCTTGGGCTGCACCGCCAGGTCAGCCCGGCGGATGCGGAGCCGGGATTTTTTGCTCAGGAAAAATTGCAGCACCCACAGGGCGGACACCGTCTGGGCCAGCACCGTAGCCACCGCCGCGCCGGTGATGCCCAGGTTCAGAGCGAAGATGAACACCGGGTCCAGCACCAAATTGATGACCGCCCCCAGCACCGTGGTCAGCATGCCGATGCGGGGATAGCCCTGCAAATTGATGAAGCCGTTCATGCCGGTGCTGAACATGACGCAAAGCGTCCCCAGGATGTAGACGGAAAAATACTGATGGGCGTAGGCGTAAGTGTCCTCACTGGCCCCGAACAGGAACAGAATCTGCCGCTCAAAAATCAGGCAGACCGCCAGCACCACCGCCGAAGTCCCCAGCAGCAGGGACAGAGTGTTGCCAAAGATGCGCCGGGCCCGCTCCTGATTCCCAGCCCCCTCTGCGATGGCGCAGAGGGGCGCGCCGCCCTGACCGAACAGCAGGGTGAAAGCGCTGATGAGGGTCACGATGGGGGCAGAAATGCCGATGCCGGTGAGGGCCATCTCCCCGTCCCCCGGCAGGTGGCCAATGTAAATGCGGTCTACAATGTTGTAGAGCACCTGCACCAGCTGGGCCACCGTCAGCGGCACCGCCTGGGCCAGAATGTTCCGCCACATCTTCCCCTGGGTAAAATCACCTTTCATAGTGTCCTCATCACGCCCCGATACACGTTAAAATTTATGATACTGCTCAGTTTATTCACTATACCGTTCATCTTTTCGGAGGCATCCTGTCCCCCTCCGGCTGTCCCGGCCCGTCGGCGTCTGTTCCCGCCGGTCGGCCGGATGCGGCAGCCAAACGCCGCAGAACACAGCCGAAAAAAGGGGGTTCCTTGCCCCCCAATATCGGCAAAATTGCAAAATACTGCTCGATTCTAGCAGCATCATGAGTTATTTTTCAGAGGAGCAGCGCTCCTTCCGCCTGCCCCACACCACGATGTCCGTCCCGATGCAGAGGGCCAGATACACCAGCCAGCACAGGCAATAGCTCAGGAGGGAGTTGCTCAGCTCCGGAATGGGCATCAGCTGCCAGTAAAAGCCCCCCAGCACCCCGTCTATCATGTTGAACGCACAGGAAAGGGGCATCAGAGTCAGCGGCCACACGTTCAGCAGCGCAAAAAACTCCTTCGCGTCCTGCTTCTGCACTCCAACATACTGCCCCACGGCAAAGACAGCGCAGCCGACGGCCATCAGAACAAAGCCCACAGCCACCGACGCCGCCGTCTGCCAGGCCACCCAGATGCAGATTGCAATCACCAGCCCCGCAAAGTTGCAGGCCGTGGCGACGACGGTGAAGATACGGGCGTCTGGCCGATGCTCCGGGGCCGCAGGGATTGGCTCTGTCCCCTTTAAGAGATAGTCGGTGGTGACGCCGAAGTAGTCGCTGAGCAGGATGAGCTTTTCCAGCTCCGGGGTGCTCTGGCTGCTCTCCCATTTCGAGACGGCCTGCCGGGACACCCCGGCCTGCTCCGCCAGCTCTTCCTGGGAAATCCCCTTCGCCTTCCGTAACGCTTGGATTCTGTCTGCCAGGTTCATAATGAACGCCTCCTTGTTTTGATGGCGTTATGATAGCAGATGGGGCGGTTGCGCCGCCACCATCCCGGCCTTGCACTTTGTCAACCGGCGGTTGCATCCGGGAAAAAGGTTCCGTTCCGCTTGAGGCTGCGTTACAGATAGGACAGTATCATGCTTATTTTATGCAGGATATCGTTCTATCTCCTCTGTGGAGCCGGGCTGTCCAGCCCGATCTCCCGATTGGCGTAGCCGTTCAGGCTGCTGTCCCCGAGATTGCCCGCCAGGAACTCATAGTAGCCCTGACAACCGATCATGGCCCCGTTGTCCCCGCAGAGGGATAGCTTCGGGAGGTACAGCCTGTCCCCCCGCCGGGCGCAGGACACCTCCAACCGGGCGCGGATGGTGGAGTTGGCGGCCACCCCTCCGGCGCAGGCCACCTTGCCGTAGCCCAGCTGCTCCGCGGCCAGCATGGCCCGGGGTACTAACTCGTCCGCAATGGCGGCTGCAAAGCTGGCGGCGAAGTCGGGCAGGGTCAGATCCTCCCCCTTCTGCCCGGCGTTGTGAATCAGGTTCAGCGCCGCCGTTTTCAGCCCGGAGAAGGACATATCCAGCGGCGCGCCGTCCACCTTGGAGCGGGGCAGGTGGTAGCGCTTTGGGTCGCCCCCCTGGCTCAGCCGATCCATGGGGCCGCCGCCGGGGTAGCCAATGCCCAGCACCCGTGCCACCTTGTCAAAGCACTCCCCCGCCGCATCGTCCCGGGTTGCCCCCAGGAGGCGCATTTGGGTGTAATCCTGCACGTCCACCAGCAGGGTGTTCCCCCCGGAGACGCAGAGGCACAGGAAGGGGGGCTCCAGGTCCGGGTGGGTGATGTAATTGGCGGCGATGTGGCCCCGGACATGGTGCACCGGCACCAGAGGCACCCCCAGGCCGTAGGCCGCGCTTTTGGCGAAGTTCACCCCCACCAGCACCGCCCCGATGAGGCCGGGGGCGTAGGTGCAGGCCACCGCGTCAATGTCCCGCCGGGTGACGCCTGCATCCCGGAGGGCCTGGTCCGCCAGCTGATAGATGGCCTCCAGGTGCTTACGGGAGGCGATCTCCGGCACCACGCCGCCGTAAATTGTGTGCATATCCACCTGGGAGGCGATGGCGTCGGACAGCACCCTGCGCCCGTCCTCCACCACCGCCACGGCGGTTTCGTCGCAGGAGGATTCCACGGCCAGCAGTATCATACCGTCCCCTCCCCTTCCGTCCGGAAGTCCAGCGTCATAATCAGGGCGTCCTCTTTGGGGTCGTCATAGTAGTCCTTTCGGCGGCCCACCTGGGCAAATCCGTGCCTCATATAGAGGTTTTTGGCCGCAATATTGGACGGCCGCACCTCCAGCGTCAGGAAGGACAGGTTCTGCGCCCGGCCGAACTTCAAAAACACCCCCAGCAGCGCCGAGGCCACCCCCTGCTTCCGGTACTCCTGCCGGACGGCGATATTGTTGATGTAGCCCTCGCCGGCCACCACCGTCAGCCCTGCATAGCCCAGCACCACGCCGTTGCTGCCGTAGGCCACGATGAAGGAGGAGAGGGGGTTCTCCAGCTCCTCCTCCAGCATTTCCAGCGTCCAGGGGTGGGAGAAGTTCTGGGCCTCGATTTGGGCCACCTGCTCCGCGGTGTCCCGGTCCATGGGGAGCAGGCGGTAGCCCACCGGCTCCCGTTTGGCAATGCTGGCGTTATATGGTACAAAATTCATGGCGATTCCTCACAATTCTGCCTTTTCAGGCCCATCAATGGGCGTCCGCCCAGCTGTGGCCCACCTTGGCCTCGGCCACCAGGGGCACCTTGAGAGAGATGACCTGTTCCATTTCCTCCTCCAGCAGCCGGGCCACCTGCGCCCCCTCCGCCTCGGGACACTCCACGATCAGCTCATCGTGGACCTGCAGCACCAGCCGGCCCTGCAATCCCTCCGCTTTCAGCCGGTTCTGCACCCGGATCATGGCCAGCTTGATGATGTCCGCCGCCGTGCCCTGGATGGGCATATTCAGGGCCACCCGCTCCCCGAAGGAGCGGAGGTTGAAGTTGCTGCTTTTCAGCTCCGGCAGCCAGCGCCGCCGCCCCGCCAGGGTGGAGACGTAACCGTCCGCCTTTGCCTGCTCCACCACAGCCTTCTGATAGGCCCGGACGCCGGAATAGGTGGCGAAATACCGCTCCATATAGTCCTTGGCCTCCGCTACGGTGACGTGGAGGTCCTGAGACAGGGAGTAGGCGGAGATGCCGTAGACAATGCCGAAGTTCACCGCCTTGGCGGCGGAGCGCATTTCCCTCGTCACGTCCTCCAACGGCACGCCGAACACCTGGGCGGCGGTGGCGGTGTGAATGTCCACCCCCAGGCTGTTGAAGCCCTCCTGCATGGCCTTGTCGTCAGCGATGTGGGCCAGCAGCCGCAGCTCGATCTGGGAGTAGTCCGCATCCACCAGCACATTGCCGGGGGCGGCAATGAACATCTTTCGCATCTCCGCCCCCAGGGGGGTGCGGACGGGGATGTTCTGCAAATTCGGCTCCACTGAGGACAGCCGCCCCGTGGCGGTGACGGTGTTCTGGAAGGAGGTGCGGATGCGGCCGTCCGGTTCGATGACCTTGGTCAGCCCGTCCACATAGGTGGATTTCAGCTTGGCCAGCTGGCGGTACTCCAAAATCTCCCCGATGATGGGGTGGTGGCCCTGCAATTTCTCCAGCACCTCGGCGGAGGTGGAGTAACCCCGCCGGGTCTTTTTGTAGGCAGGCAGTTGGAGCTTGTCAAACAGAATATGCCCCAGCTGCTGAGGGGAGTTGATGTTAAACTCCTCCCCCGCATAGCTATAGATGGCGGACTGAGTGGCGGCAATGCCGGTTTGCAGCATCTCCCCAAAGGACACCAGCGCCTGCCTGTCCACCAGCACACCGGCCCGCTCCATCTCTGCCAGCACCGGGCAGAGAGGCAGCTCAATGTCGGTCAGTACCCCCGTCAGGCCGCACGCCTCCAGCTTCTCCCCCTCCGCCTGGCAGAGGGCGGCGATAAGGGCGTTGTCCTCATACCGGGCGGTCTGCTCCTTCACGTCATCGGAGAGGGCCTGGAAGCCGTCGTCGGCCTTCTCCTGTGCGCCAGACTCCATATCCCGCTTGAAATAGGTCATGGCCAGGCGGTGCAGGTCGTAGCTCCCCGCCGTAGGCTCCAGCAGGT
>JAJQET010000048.1 GCA_021201515.1 Clostridiales bacterium
CAGGTAGGACAGCAGGGCCCCCACCGCCTGGGTGGCCTCGGCCTTCCCCTCCGGCACGGCGGAGGGGTTTTCAAACTGCTGTTCTGTCAGTGTGCGAGCCTGCTCCAGGGCGAAGCACGCCTCCGCCACCTGCTCCACCCGGCAGTCCAGCCGCTGCCGCAGCAGCTCCGTCAGGTCGGCATTGTCCAAGGCCCCCTGGCTGAGGATGGCCTCTTTGGGGGCGAAGCGGCCCAGCTCGTTCATCAGATGCTCCACCGCGTCGCCGCCGGAGAAGGCGGTAGCGCTGCACTCGCCGGTGGAGATGTCGCAGAAGGCCACCCCGGCCCGGCTGCCGGACAGGTAGACGGCGGCGATATAGTTGTTCTTGTCCTCGTCCAGCAGCTCGGCCTCCACCGCCGTCCCTGAGGTGACGATGCGGACGATGTCCCGCTCCACAATGCCCTGGGCCTCCGCCGGGTCCTCCATCTGCTCACAGATGGCAACCTTATAGCCCTTCATCACCAGCTTGGCCAGGTAGGGCTGATAGGAGTGATAGGGCACCCCGCACATGGGCACCTTCTCCTCCTCCGGGACGTCCTTCTTCCGGTCACGGGTGGTCAGGGTCAGCTCCAGCTCCCTGGACGCGATGCGGGCATCCTCGTCAAACATTTCGTAGAAGTCACCCAGGCGGAAGAACAGAATGCAGTCCGGGTACTTTTGTTTCATCTCCAGGTATTGCTTTCTCATGGGGGTCAGGTCTGCCATGGTGGTTTCTCGCTTTCTAATCATGATACGTTGAGGGGCAGGATTGCCTGTAATGCTGTTCAGGCAGGAAAAAGTTCCGATTTTTGCAGCCATGTGTGTAGGGGCGGCCCTTGGCCGCCCGTGGAAACCGCCTGCTCACCCGGGCGGCCAAGGGCCGCCCCTACAAAAAACAGGGATTTAGGCTTCACGCAGTAGTAGGGCCACTAACAGCTCAACTCCCCAAACAGCGCCCAGGTGGACGACCGCACAATCTTCACCTGCTGCCGGGTGCCAATCAGTTCCTCCGGCCCGTTCAGATGCACCAGCCGCCCGCCGTCGGTGCGGGCGGTGAGATTGTGGTTTTTGTCCTGGGTGTTCACCCCGTCCACCAGCACCCGGAGGGTCCGGCCCACATAGGCGGCGTGCTTTTGGGCGGAGATGTCGTTCTGCACCTCCAGCAGATGCTGGAAGTTGGCGCTCTTCTGCTCCTTCGGCATGGGGTCCTCCATCTCCGCCGCCGGGGTGCCCTTCCGGGGGGAGAAGATGAAGGTGAACAGGGCGTCAAACCCCACCTCCTGAATCAGGGACAGGGTTTCCTCAAACTCCTCCTGGGTCTCACCGGGGAAGCCCACGATGACGTCGCTGGTCAGCACGATGTCGGGAATCAGCGCCCGCAGCCGCCGCACCTCGTCCAGGTAGGTTTCCCGGTCATAGTGCCGGTTCATGGCCTTCAGCACCCGGCTGGAGCCGGACTGGAAGGGCAGATGAAGCTGGGGAGCCACCTTCTCGCAGGCGGCCATGGTCTCGAACAGCTCCTGGCTGGCGTCCCTAGGGTGGCTGGTCATGAAGCGAATTTGAAAATCGCCGGGGATGGCATTGCAGGCCCGGAGGAGGCCGGCAAAGTTCATGTCCAGCCCCAGATCCTTGCCGTAGCTGTTCACGTTCTGCCCCAGCAGGGTGATGTCCTTGTACCCCTGGTCGGCCAGCTCCCGCACCTCCTGCAAAATCAGCTCCGGTGCACGGCTTCGCTCCCGGCCCCGGACGTGGGGGACCACGCAGTAGGTGCAGAAGTTGTTGCAGCCGTACATGATGGAAACCCAGGCTTTCAGCTTGCCCTGGCGCTGCACCGGCAGGCCCTCGGCGATGTAGCCGTCCACGTCCGGCGTGGCGAACACCCGCTTGCGGGAGTCCAGCACCTGCTGCAGCAGCTCCGGGAACCGGTACAGGGCGTGGGGGCCGAACACCATATCCACATAGCGGTAAGACTTGCGTATCTTCTCCTCCATGTGGGGCTCCTGCATGGCGCAGCCGCAGAGGCAGATGATTTGCTCCGGCTTGTTGCGCTTGGTGTGGGACAGGGCCCCCACGTTGCCCAGCACCCGCATCTCCGCGTGTTCCCGGATGGCGCAGGTGTTGATGACGATGACGTCCGCATCCTCCTCGCTGGCGGTCATACCGTAGCCCATGCGGGAGAGCATCCCCCGAATCTGTTCGGAGTCTGCCTCATTCTGCTGGCAGCCGTAGGTGTCCACCATGGCCAGCTTCGGGGCGGGGGAGGCGGCGTTTTGTGCCGCAATCTGGTCGCAGATGGACAGCTGCCGGTCAATCTCCTCCTGGGGAATCAATACTGCCTGACGTTTCAAACCGGGTTCCTCCTAGTGCAATGCCTGAGGGCATTTTGTTCCATGATAAATGAAGTATAGCATATCCGGGAAAAAGTGACAAGCACAGGGGAGAAAATTCTTGCAAAGCGCAGCGCCGCCCATCCCGGCTGGGATGGGCGGCGTGCAGCGTCCGGTCAGGACAGGGTATACACCGAGCCGTCCGCCATCTCCCCGCAGGTGACGGCGTCCGTCTCCCTGACGTACTGCTGATTCAGCTCCGGCAGGTCGTTGTAGGAAATCAGGAAACGGGTGCTGCCGATGGCGTAGGGGCCGATGCTGTACTCTCCGGCCAGAAACACCACCCCGTCCTCCGCCAGGTAGAAGCAGCTGTCCAGCACCACATAGTCCGAGACGGCGTCGGCATAGTCGTCAAAGAGGGGATTTTCCCCAGCGGCCTGAATGTCGTCGCAGAGCTGGACAATCAGCTCAGTGCAGGTGTCCGCCACCCCGTCCCCCAGGTCGGCAAGGGTGATCCTGGCCCCGGTGCTCAGGTCGTAGCACAGGGGGGTGTAGACCGTGCTGCCGTGGGCCCCGCCGGTGTAGGCGGCGGTCAGGGTCAGCAGGGTCAGCACCTGGCCGTCCTGCCGCTCAATCTCCACCGTCTGGCTCAGGGAGTAGGCCCCGCCGTCGCTGCCCTCCTGCCTCCGGGTCTCGGTCAGCTCGTCCGCCGAGGCCAGCAGGTCCTCCAGTTCGCTGTCCAGGTCGGCCTGGATGGCGGCGGTCACGGCCGCGTCGCTGCAGGTCACCGTCACCACAACATAGGAGAATTCCAGCAGGGTGCTGCCGTCCTCCCCCATGCGGTCATCGGTCACGTCCACCATGGAAACCCCTTCTATCGCGGTTGACTGAGACGATTCCTCCGGTTCGGTCACGCTCTCCGGTTCCGCTTCGCTGCTTTCCGGGTCGGCGGCGCTTTCCGTTTCAGGCTCCGCGGCGCTGCTCTCCTCCGCGGCGGCGCTGCTTTCCGGCTGGGTATCGCTGCTTTCCTCCGGGGAGACGGCGCTGCTCTCCGGCTGCACCCCGCTGCTACCGGACTGGGCGGCGCTGCCCTCCTCCGTCTGACCGCCGCAGGCCGCCAGCGCCAGGGTCATGGCCAGGGCCAGTAAAAAGCATAAAACACGTTTCATGGGAACGGTTCTCCTTTCCTGTGTCTTAGCCTGATTATACCATTCTTTTCCTGTTGATACCAGAACAATTCAATAACAAAACAGTAAAATTAGTAACACCGTCTCTTTGCAATATTTTTATCTTTTCCTTTCATTTTTGTTGATTTTTCTCCGTTATGCAGGGAATTATTTGTGTAATCCTCCAGTTTTCTGCAAGTTATCTATTTTATACTTGCATTTTGGCGTCAACTCTGCTATAGTACTCCATAGACAAGGACGTCAGCGCCGCGTAGCCGCGACGCTGGCCTTTTTGTTTCTGCCCGGCGTCTCCCCGCGCCGGGGCAGGCCCTCCGGCGCGTTGGGCGCTCCCTCCTTTCTTCCGTCCGGCGCGTCCGCTTCCTTTTCCTCCTCCATATTCCTTTTTCGGGAAAGCCTCCGGTGTGCGCACCGGAGGCTTTCACCCTGTCAGGCGGCGGGCCGTCCCCGCCTCCGGGAAAATTCAGAGGCAAAACTTACTTTCTGCCTTGACGAAATTTGCCGTGGCGGTTACAATAGAACTAACTGGTTTCAGGGCTGCCCCATCGTTTGCGCGGAATGGACGGCGGCTTTCCGGAGGGTGGCCCGCGCAAACGCCGCCCGAATGTACGAAGGAGGCACATTCTCATGTCTGTCAAGCATATTTTCGTCACCGGCGGCGTGGTTTCCGGCCTGGGCAAGGGCATCACCGCCGCTTCCCTGGGCCGCCTGCTGAAGCAGCGGGGCCTGCGGGTGGCGCTGCAAAAGCTGGACCCCTATATGAACGTGGACCCCGGCACCATGAACCCCATCCAGCACGGCGAGGTATTCGTCACCGACGACGGGGCGGAGACCGACCTGGATCTGGGCCATTATGAGCGGTTCGTGGACGAGAACCTGACGGTGAACTCCTCCGTCTCCTCCGGCAAAATCTACTCCACCGTGCTGGACAAGGAGCGCCACGGCGACTTCCTGGGCCGCACTGTGCAGATCATCCCCCACATCACCGACGAGATCAAGAACCGTATCTACCGGATGGAGAAGGGGGAGCCCAAGGACGTCATCATCACCGAAATCGGCGGCACCGTGGGCGACATCGAATCCCAGCCCTTCCTGGAGGCCATCCGGCAGATCAGCCGGGAGCTGCCCCAGGAGGACTGTATGTTCATCCACGTCTCCCTGATCGTCACCATCCCCGGCTCCGGGGAGCAGAAGAGCAAGCCCACCCAGCACTCCTGCAAGGAGCTGCTGAGCATCGGCATTCAGCCCGACGTCATCATGTGCCGGGCGGATAACGCCATCGACAGCGACATCCGCCGGAAAATCGCCCTGTTCTGCAACATTCCCCCGGAGAACGCCATCGCCAACCTGACCGCCCCCATCCTCTATGAGGTCCCCCTGATGCTGGAGGAAGAGGGCCTGGGCAAGGCGGTGTGCAAGCGGCTGAAGCTGAACTGCCCGCCCCCCGACCTGACGGAGTGGAGCGCCATGGTGGCCAGGGCCAAGGCCGTGGTGGACGGCGAGGTGGAGATCGCCCTGGTGGGCAAGTATGTGGCCCTCCACGACAGCTACCTGTCCGTGGTGGAGGCCCTGACCCACGGCGGCATTGAGAACGACGTGAAAATCAAAATCCGCTGGGTGGATTCCGAGCTGGTCACAGAGGGCAACGTGGCCCAACAGCTCTCCGGCGTCCACGGCATCATCGTCCCCGGCGGCTTTGGCGACCGTGGCATTCAGGGCATGATCGAGGCCATCCACTGGGCCAGGGTGAACAACGTCCCCTCCTTCGGCATTTGCCTGGGGATGCAGATGACGGTGGTGGAATACGCCCGCTCCATGGCGGGGCTCACCGACGCCCACTCCTCCGAGCTGTGCAAAAACACCCCTTACCCCGTCATTGACCTGATGCCGGAGCAGCGGGACGTCCACGACAAGGGGGCCAGTATGCGGCTGGGGGCCTATCCCTGCAAGCTCATCGACCACAACTCCCGCACCTATGCCGCCTACGGGGCGGAGGTCATCTACGAGCGCCACCGCCACCGCTACGAGTTCAACAACGATTATCGGGAGATCCTCACCAAAAACGGCCTGAAGCTGGTGGGCCTCTCCCCCAACAACCGGCTGGTGGAGGTGGTGGAGGTGCCCAACCACCCCTGGATGGTGGGCGTCCAGTTCCACCCGGAGCTGAAGAGCCGCCCCAACAAGGCCCATCCCCTGTTCCGGGACTTCATCCGGGCCGCCAAGCGGTACCGGGAGGAGACTTATCATACCAACCCCTAAACAAAACAGCCCCCGACAGCATAAGCTGTCGGGGGCCGCTTTTGATTCTGTTTCGGCGTCCGGGGCTTACTGGGCGGTGATGCTCAGGCCGTCGGCGTCATAGCCGCTGGTGTAGCCACTGGAGGCGATGCAGCGGACGGTGTATTCGTAGGTGACGCCCGCCTCAGCGGTGGCGTCGGTATAGCTGGTGTCCTCCGTGTCCTCCAGCTTCGTCCAGGCGCTTTCGCCGGAGACCCTGCGGAACACCCGGTAGCCGGTGGCCCCGTCGGCGGCGTCCCATGTCACCGTCACCCCGTCGGCGGAGGCGCTGATGCCGGTGAGGGCGGGGGTGGCTGCGTAGGTGATGCTCAGGCCGGCGGTGTCATAGCCGCTGGTGAAGGCGGTACCCTTGGAATTGATGCACCGGACGGTGTAATAGTAGGTGACGCCTGCCTGGGCGGTGGTGTCAGTGCAGCTGGTGTCGGTGGTATCCTCCACCATACTCCAGGAGCTACCGGCGGTTTTCCGGTACAGCCGGTATGTGGAGGCCCCGGTGGCGGCGCTCCACTTCACCGTCACGCCGTCAGAGGCGCCGGTGACGCTGGACAGCGCAGGGGTGGCCGCATAGGTGATGCTCAGGCCGGTGGCGTCATAACCGCTGGTGTAGCCGCTGGAGGCGACGCAGCGGACGGTATAGCTGTAGGTGACGCCCGCCTCGGCGGTGGTGTCGGTATAGCTGGTGGAGGTGGTATTCCCCAACTTCGTCCAGGCGCTTTCGCCGGAGACCTTGCGGAACACCCGGTACTTGGAGGCCCCGGTGGCGGCCTTCCACTCCACCGTCACCCCATCGGAAGCGCCGGTGACGCTGGTGAGGGTGGGGGTGGCCGCGCAGGCGATGCTCAGGCCGGTGGTGTCATAGCCGCTGGTGAAGGCGGTGCCCTTGGAATTGATGCACCGGACGGTGTAGTAATAGGTGGTGCCCGCCTGGGCGGTGGTGTCGGTATAGCTGGTGGAGGTGGTGTCCCCAATCATCGTCCAGGAGCTGCCGGAGGTTTTCCGGTACAGCCGATACTTGGAGGCCCCGGTGGCGGCGCTCCACTTCACCGTCACGCCGCCGGAGGTGCCCACGGCGCTGGTCAGGGCGGGGGTGGCCGCATAGGTGATGCTCAGTCCGGCGGAGTCATAGCTGCTGGTGTAGGATGTGGCGTCGGAGTTGATGCACCGGACGGTGTAGATATAGGCGGTGCCCACCTCGGCGGTGGTGTCGGTATAGCTGGTGGAGGTGGTGTCTGTCAATTTCGTCCAGGAGCCGCCGGAGACCTTGCGGAACACCCGGTACTTGGCGGCCCCGCTGACCGCCTCCCACTCCACCGTCACGCCGCTGGAGGTGCCGGTGACGCCGGACAGGACGGGGGTGGCCAGCAGGGAGGAGGTGGACAGCGTCCAGCACTGGGCGGCGGACAGGCTCTCGGTGGAGATGCGGATGTTGCTGCCGCTGGAGGAACCGGCGCTGGCCAGGCAGCACTGGGTGGCGCACTTGGGCACCAGGCAGTAGCTGTCCGACCCGGTGGGGAGGATCTGCCACAGCTGGTTATCGTCCCCGTCGTAGCTCTCCTGCCGCACGTTGGTGCCGGTGATGGGGGTGCCGTTCTTCACGGTCAGGGCCAGGCCGGAGCTGGCGTTGATGATTTTGTAGTAGCCGCTGCTGACATAGGTGATTTTGAACTTCTGGGCGGTGGTTCCGCTGCCCGACGCCAGCTCGATGTTGGCGTTGGCGGAGGTGGAATCGTCCTCAACGGCCACGGCGTTGCCCGTGTTCTGGGTGGAGTAGATGTAATAGGAGCCGTCGCTGACGGTGGCCGCCTTGGCCAGCACGGTGAAGGTCAGGGAGAACACCGTCTCCGTCCCGGCGGAGGTGGTGGCCGTCACCTTATACTTGTAGATGCCGGGGGAGAGCTGGCTGAACAGCAAATCGTCGTCCAGGTTGCTCAGGTCGTAGCTGGTGGCGTTGGGGGTCACGGACTCATAGCAGCCGGACACCGTATCGCCGGACTTGGTATAGCACCCTGCCGTCACCTTGGTGATGGTCTTGGAGGAGGACAGCGTCCCGGACACCGAGAAGGCGGTTCCGGTGGTCATGGTAACGGGGAGGGTGTAGCCGCTGATGGTGACGGTGGAGGTGGAGGAATCGCCGTACTTGGCCCAATAGGTGTCGGTGGCCAGCTTCTGCCGGGTCGCGTAGGATGAGGAGCTGCACCCCTCAAAGTATTTGGCGAAATAGTAGGCGGCGTTGGACGCCCCTTCCTCCGTGTTCGGCACGCTGCGGAGGTAGCTGGACGCCTTCACCGCGCTGTCCCAGAGGCCCCCCAGCTCCTGGGCGGTGAAGCCCATCTGGCCGCTGACCGTGTCGTAGTTGGAGGAGTAGAGGCTTTTCAGGTTGGTGAGCCGGGTGCTGGACCACTGGCACAGGCCATAGTTCCCTGCGGAGCTGGTAATGGTGGGGTCCAGACCGCTCTCGGTGTACATATTAGCCAGCACACCGCAGGCGGCGGCAGCGTTCAGCCCCAGGGTGTCGGTGAGGTAGGTATAGATGGTGCTCTCATTGCCGCTGGTGGATGCGGTCATGATGCCGCTCTCCCCGGAGCTGCCCTCCATCTCCGCCAGGAACACGTCCAGGACGGGCAGGTCGCCGTCCGTCAGGGTCTCCGACCGGGGGTAGGCGTCCTCATCCCACCGGGCCTCGAACATATAGTAGTAAAAGTCGGTGTCCTCGTAGTCCACCTGGGAGCACCAGCTCACCGCCACCTCCACCGGCTCCTCCTGGCCCTCCAGGGTGAGGAAGATGGTGGCCGGGAACTGCTCCAGCAGTTCCTCCAGCGTGGGCCGCTGGGTGAAGTAGTAGGCGGTGTCCGCCCCGTCCAGGGTGGCGCCGGTGACAGCCCCCGCCGCCTGTGTCTCCGTCTGGGCGGGTTCCTCCGTGTCAAGCTCTGCGGCGGCGGCCCTGGCGGCCCCCGCCCCTGTCAGGACGGCCGCGCACAGCAGCGCCGCCCCGATGCGTTTCCATTGTTTCATTTCACACATCCCCTTTCGGTTCTCTTGGTGTATTCTGCGTCCTGTTTTTAGTATAACATCTTTTGTAACTATTTGCAACCTTTGTTACCATTTTTTCTTTCTCTTTTTTTCTGAAACGCCCGGTTTTCCTCCTTGACATTGGGGTTCAGGTATGCTACCATGAATACGCTTGCACGGAGGGCATATCATTCGGCAGAAATGATACGCCGGATAAGGCTACAGGCTGAAACGCCTGTACTTTATCCGGCGTTCTTTTTTCGGGGCGGGACACTATCAGGAGGGATTTTTATGGACTTTTTGACCGGAAACATCAGAACGATCTACTTCAAATACCTGGCCATGGCTTTTGGCGGTTCTCTGATCTCTTCCGTTTACGGCATTGTGGACATGGCCATGGTGGGCAACTATCAAGGGCCGGACGGCACCTCCGCCCTGGCCATTGCCGCACCGCTGTGGAACATCATTTTCAGCCTGGGGATGCTGATGGGCATCGGCGGCGCCGTCCTCCTCAGCACCCTGCGGGGCAAGGGGCCAGGAAACGAGGCGGCGTCCAACCAGTTCTTCACCGCCGCCGTCATCGGCGGGGCCTTCCTGTCCGTTGTGGTGTGGGTCGGGCTGATCTTCTTTGACGACCAGCTGCTGACCCTCTTTGGGGCCACGGAGGAGCTGCTCCCCCTGGTGAAGCAGTACATCCTGCCCATCAAATTCATGGTGCCCGTCTACCTGTGGACCCAGCTGCTGTCCGCCTTCCTCCGCAACGACGGCGACCCCGGCCTCTCCACAGCGGCGGTGTGGATCGGCTGCCTGTTCAACATCGTGGCGGATTACTTCTTTATCTTCGTCCTGGACTGGGGGCTGTTCGGCGCAGGCTTCGCCACCATCCTGGGGACGATCCTCTCCCTGCTCATCATGCTGGCCCACTTCTTCGGCAAAAAGAACACCCTCCGGCTGGTGCGGCCTGTGGCCCTGGGGGCCAAGCTGTGGAAGATCACCGTCACCGGCTTCTCCACCTTCTTCGTGGACGTGGCCATGGGCATCCTGACCATCCTGTTCAACCGGCAGATTCTGGCCCTGCTGGGCGCGAACGCCCTGTCGGTCTACGCCATCATCATCAACATCAGCACCCTGGTCCAGACCTGCGCCTACAGCATCGGCCAGGCGGCCCAGCCCATCCTCTCCACGAACTTCGGCGCGGGGCAGGGGAACCGCATCCGCAGGGTGCTGGTCTATGCGTTGGGGACCGTGGCGGCCCTCAGCGTCATCTGGACGGTGGTGGACCTGGTCTTCCCCAACGCCCTGGTGCGCCTCTTCATGACCCCCACAGAAGAGATTCTGTCCATCGCACCCACCATCATCCGGCGGTACAGCATTTCCTACCTGCTGCTGCCCTTCAACATCTTCTCCACCTATTACTTTCAGGCCCTGATGCGGCCGGGCACCGCCTTCGCCGTCTCCGTGTCCCGTGGGGCGGTGATCAGCGGGGCGCTGATCTACCTGCTGCCGGCGGTGGCGGTGGCGGACGCCATCTGGTTTGCCATGCCTGTCACTGAGCTGATGGTGGCCGTTTATGTGACAGTGATGATGGTGCGGTACACCAGGGAGCTGACCTGAGGGCAAGGTCGTCAAATTAAGGGCCTTGCACTCCCAGGTAAGGCTTTCTCTTAAAATTATGACTGTGTTTCCGTCTTTCAGTAGGGGCGCACAGTGTGCGCCCGGCCAACCTTTCCTCCTTAGAAAAGGTAGTTGAAAAGAACCAGGTTTTTCCTCAAGGTGGGCCCCCTTGGATAACATTCGTTATCGAGACTTTGCCCGGCCTTCCCTGCCGGGAAGCGGCATTTCCGCTTCGCTCCCTATGCCGAAGGCGGGCGGAACGAGCAATTTTGTTACCCGATGGTCGTGGAAATCTGACTGTACGGCTGCGTTGTACTCCTCAACTCAGAATAGATTGCACCTTGAGTTGATGATATTACCCTGAACGCAAAGGCGGCGCACTCTCCGCCGGAGTGCGCCGCCGGGGCACGGCCTGTGCCCCACACCTGGGCAGAGGGCCGCAAGCCTGACCCTCCGCCCGGCGTTTCGCCGGCCCGCAGCCTGTTTTGGGGCTGTGGGCGGCGGCTCAGGAAGGAGGATAAGCTGTTCCCGCTGTCCACGTTCAGTATATGCAGGGGTGAGAGGTTCATACCGGCTTTTTTTGCCAGTTTTTGGCTGCAACTTTTTCGAGTTTCCCCCTTGCATCCCGGCGTTTGCCATGCTAAAATAAAATATGTATAGCCTTTTGCCCGAAAAAGGCTTCTTTTCTGTTTCTTTTCCGGCGGGGGCTGCCCCGCCGGGCGGAGTCATGCGGCCTGTCTCCGCCCGTTCCCTGCCTGGACAAGCGCTTTCGCTCCGGGTGGCCGCACCACTATTTGATTCCATTTTAAAGAAGGATGTATTTCATTGACCTTTCAAGACTGTCACTTAATCGAACCTATTCTCCGTGCCCTGACCGAGCAGGGCTACACTGAACCCACCGCCATTCAGGCGGGGGCCATCCTCCCCGCCCTGGAGGGGCGGGATATTTTGGGCACCGCCCGCACCGGCACCGGCAAGACCTGTGCCTTTGCCACCCCCATTTTGCAGCTGCTGAGCCAGCGGCCTGCCCAGGGTCGGCCCATTCGGGCGCTGGTGCTGACCCCCACCCGGGAGCTGGCCATTCAGAACCAGGAGTGCTTTGAAGCCTACGGCAAGTATCTGAACCTGAAAAGCGTCGTCATCTTCGGCGGCGTGGGCCAGAACCCCCAGGTGGAGGCCATCCAGTCCGGGGCGGACATTCTGGTAGCCACCCCCGGCCGCTTGGCCGACCTGTACCAGCAGGGGCTGCTGGACCTGTCCCATCTGGAGATTTTCGTGCTGGACGAGGCCGACCGTATGCTGGACATGGGCTTTATCCACGATGTGCGGAAGATTCTGAAATGGCTGCCCAGAGAGAAACAGACCCTGTTTTTCTCCGCCACCATGCCGGAGGAACTCACCGACCTGGTGGGCAGCCTGCTCCACAAGCCCGTCCGGGTGTCGGTGGACCCGGTGAACTCCACCGTGGACGCCATTGAGCAGCAGGTCTACAAGGTGGACAAGGGCAACAAGACCCGCCTTCTGGTGCGGCTGCTGGCCCAGAACGACTGGCCCTCCGTGCTGGTGTTCACCCGGACGAAGCACGGGGCCAACAAGGTGTCCAAGGAGCTGGAGAAGGCGGACATTCCCGCCTCCGCCATCCACGGCAACAAGAGCCAGACTGCCCGTCAGGCCGCCCTGTCCGGCTTCAAGGCCGGGGCGCTGCGGGTGCTGGTGGCCACTGACCTGGCCGCCCGCGGTCTGGACATTGAGGAGCTGGCCTGCGTCATCAACTATAATCTGCCGGAGGTGCCGGAGACCTACGTCCACCGCATCGGCCGCACCGGCCGGGCGGGCCATGGCGGCATCGCCATCTCCTTCTGCGACTTTGACGAGCAGCCCCTCCTCCACGACATTGAAAAGCTCATCCGCAAGACCGTCCCGGAGGTGAAGGGCCACCCCTTCCCCATGCAGCAGACTCAGCCCAGCCCCAGGGACAAGCAGGGCCGCATCATCAACGCTGAGGACCAGGAGGCCCGTGAAGCCGCCCGAAAGAGCGCAAAGGAGCGCCGGGAGGCCCAGACCGCCCAGCAGCAGGCCACCCCGGCTCAGCCGGAACAGAAGCCAGCCAAATTGGCGGAAAAACCGGCGAAGTCGGAAAAAAAGCAGGCCGCGAAGCCGGAAGCTGCCCCGTCCAAGCCGGTGCAGACCCCGCCGGAGGCCCCCGCCAAAGCCTCCGGCAAGAAAAAGAAGGGGAAGCAGAGCGTCTCCACCGCCTCGGTGTCCGAGCTGTTCGGGGTGGACATCCCCGGCCTGCTGCCTGACCCGGTGGAGGAGCCGCCTGCGCTGGAGGAGAAGTTCGACTCCTCGGACATCCTCCACCGCAAACCCAAAAAACCGGAGCGGCGGGTGGTGCCCTCCCTCAGCAGCGTCTCCCTGTTGCCCAACATTGAGCTGAAGGAGACCTTCGGCTCCAAGCTGCGGGAGGACAGCGCCACCTTCTCCCCCACAGGCGGGGCGCTGGACGCCACCGACCGGATGTTCAAAACGAAAACCGTCCTGCCGGAGCAGTACGGCGGAAAAAAACGGAACCCGGACGCCGAGGGTACCTCCGGTAAAAAGAAGAAAAAGTCCGGCCAGACCGAGGTGTCGTCCAAATCCGCTGACCGGTCCGCCGGGAAACCGTCCTCCGCCCCGGCCCAGTCCGGCAGCAAGGCGTCCGCCGGCCAGAGCGGGAAAAAATCCGCCCAAAAAAGCGGCGGAAAGAAGCCTGCCGCAAGCGCGCAGGAGCCGGCGGAAAAGTCCGCCAAACAGGGCAAAAAGGGGTCAAAGCAGCCCAAAAAAGGCAAGTCCGGCCAGAAGTTATCCGCCGATGTGGATAACCGTGTGCAAAAGTTTGCCAAGCCCCACTACCCCGCCGACAGCGGGATGCGCTACTCCCGCACCAAGGACTCCACCGAGCAGGCCAGCCTGATGAAGCCCTACTA
>JAJQET010000146.1 GCA_021201515.1 Clostridiales bacterium
CAACTTGACGGATGAAATGTTTACTGCTATTATGAAGTGGCATGGTGTGGCAGGATTGAATGTATACACCGACTTCCTGGGGCAGGGCAAGGTCACGGAGGACGACCTGCTCCGCCACCTGGAGCATTTCCTGGCCCTGGGCGGCAGCCGGGCGGTGGCCCTGGGGGGCGACTGGGACGGCTGCCGCAGCCTGCCGGAGGGTTACACCGGCATCTGGAGCTGGGCCAACCTGTATGAGCGGCTGCTGCGGGAGAACTACAGCGAAGAACTGGTGAACGACCTGTTCTTCCACAACTTCACCCGTGTGATGAACAAGCTGTGAGCCACCGGCTCGCATGGAAAGGAATAAGGACAATGTATTACGTCAGCACGAGAAATAAGGCGCTGCGCTACACGGCGGCGCAGGCCATCGCCCAGGGCCTCAGCCGGGAGGGCGGTCTGTTCGTCCCGGAGACGATTCCCGCCCTGCCGGAGGGAAAGCTGGAGGAGCTGAAGGGGATGAGCTACCAGCAGCGGGCCGTCTACATCATGGGCCTGTACCTGGACGGCTTCACCCAGGCGGAGCTGGAGGCCCGGGCGGCCCTGGCCTACGCCGTGCCGGAGAAGTTTGACCATCCCGGCGTGGCCCCCCTGCGGAAGGTGGACGGGACCACCTACTGCCTGGAGCTGTGGCACGGCCCCACCTGCGCCTTCAAGGATGTGGCGCTGCAAATGCTGCCCCACGAGCTGAGCCTGGCCCTGAAAAAGAACGAGGAGCACCGCACCGCATGCATCCTGGTGGCCACCTCCGGCGACACCGGCAAGGCTGCGCTGGAGGGCTTTAAGGATGTGGACCAGACCAAAATCCTGGTGTTCTATCCCAAAGACGGCGTCTCTGACATTCAGAAGCTGCAAATGGCCACCCAGGAGGGGGACAACGTGGGGGTGTCCGCCGTGGTGGGCAACTTTGACGACGCCCAGACCGGGGTGAAAACCCTGTTCTCCGACGAGGCGCTGCGGGAGGAGCTGTCCCGGCGGGGCTACTTCCTGTCCTCCGCCAACTCCATCAACTGGGGCCGGGTGCTGCCCCAGATCGTCTACTATATCTCCGCCTACTGCGACCTGCTGAAGCAGGGGGCCGTTTCCTGCGGAGATGAAATCAACATCTGCGTCCCCACCGGCAACTTCGGCAACATCCTGGCGGCCTACTACGCCAAGCGGATGGGCCTGCCGGTGAAGAAGCTGATCTGCGCCTCCAACTCCAACAACGTGCTGACCGACTTCATCCGCACCGGCGTCTATGACCGGAACCGGCCCTTCTACACCACCGTCTCCCCGTCCATGGACATTTTGATCTCCTCCAACCTGGAGCGGCTGCTCTACCTGCTCTCCGGCGAGGACGACGAGCTGACAGCAGACTATATGGCCCAGCTCTCCGCCACAGGGCGGTACGAGGTGTCCCCCAACCTTCGGGAGCAGATTCAGAACCTGTTCGCTGCGGGCTTCTCCACGGAGGCCCAGACCGAGGCCATGATCGGCGCCATGAAGCGGGAGCAGGATTACCTCATCGACACCCACACGGCGGTAGCCTTCGAGGTGCTGCGTCAGTACCGGGGGGAGACCGGGGACAGCACCATCACGGTGGTGGCCTCCACCGCCAGCCCCTTCAAGTTCTGCGACGCCGTGCTGGACGCCTTGGGCGTGACGGAGAAGCGGACCGGCACCGACCTTCTGGACCAGCTGGCCCAGGTCAGCGGCGTGGCCGCCCCGGCCCCGCTCGCCACGTTGAAAGACAAGCAGGTGCGCTTTGACGGTTGGACGGAGAAGGAAGCCATGGAGCAGGTCGTCACCGACTTCCTGCGGTAAAGCGAGGGACACCATGGCACTTTATGCGATAGGCGACCCACACCTTTCCCTGTCCAGTCCCAAGTCCATGGAGGTCTTTGGCGGCAACTGGGTGGGCTATGTGGAGAAGCTGACAGAGGGCTTCTCGGTGGTACAGCCGGAGGACACGGTGGTGCTGGCCGGGGATCTGAGCTGGGGGATGAGCCTCCAGGAGGCGGAGGCCGACTTCGCCTTCCTGAACGCCCTCCCCGGCACCAAGGTGCTGCTGAAAGGTAACCACGACCTCTGGTGGGAGACGGCCAGCAAGATGACGAAGTTCTTCACGGAGCACCACTTTGACACCTTCCACATCCTCCGCAACAACTGCTTCCTTTACGGGGACTATGCCCTCTGCGGCACCCGCGGCTGGTTTGTGGACGAGGAAAAGGGGGGTCACAACGAAAAGATGCTCCACCGGGAGGCGTGCCGCCTGGAGGCGTCGCTGAAGGCGGCGGGGGAGCGGGAGAAGCTGGTGTTCCTCCACTATCCCCCCATCTGTCACGGATACCGGTGTCAGGAGCTGCTGGCCCTGTTGAAGGAGTACGGCGTGAAGCGGTGCTTTTACGGCCACCTCCACAGCCAGAGCTGCCGCCTGGCGGTGCAGGGGGAGCGGGACGGAACGGAATTTTCCCTGATTTCGGCGGACTATCTGAATTTTGTCCCGAAAAAAATCTTGAATTAGTGGAAAAATTTAAAAAAACAGTGGCAATCTCTGTTTACATCTGTTAAAATAGCTAGATGTAGAATTGTAACATTGCAGAATCGGCGCTTTTGACCGGGAATCTGCGGAATAGTTGCCCTCAGGGCAAGCAGGAGGAAACAAACATGAGCTTAAAGAATGTCGAAACCAGGGAAAACAGCAGTGCTGTCCTGACCATTGAGGTGGACGCCGCCGCGTTCAACGCCGCCGTGGAGAAGGTCTATCGCAAGATGCGGGGCAGCATTTCGATTCCCGGCTTCCGCAAGGGCAAGGCCCCCCGCAAGATCATTGAGAAGATGTACGGCACCGGCGTGTTCTATGAGGACGCCATCAATGACCTGTACCCCGACGCTCTGGATGAGGCCGTGAAGGAATCCGGCCTGGACGTGGTGGGCTATCCCAAGCTGAACATTGAGACGGTCAGCGCCGCCGAGGGTCTGGTGTTCACCGCCGAGGTGGGCGTCCGCCCCGTGGTGACCCTGGGCGAGTATAAGGGCATCTCCGCCCCCAAGAGCGCTGTGGAAGTTACCGACAGCGATGTGGACAGCGAGATGCAGCCTCTGATCAGCCGCGCCACCAACACGGTGGATGTGGACCGTCCCGCCCAGGTGGGGGACACCGCCAATATCGACTTTGAGGGCTTCAAGGACGGTGTGGCCTTTGAGGGCGGCAAGGGCAGCAATTACGATTTGAAGCTGGGCTCCGGCACCTTCATCCCCGGCTTTGAGGAGCAGGTTGTGGGGATGTCTGCCGGTGAGGAGAAGGACGTCAATGTGACCTTCCCTGAGAATTACGGCGCAGAGGAGCTGGCCGGCGCCGCTGTGGTGTTCAAGGTCAAGTGCAACACTGTTCAGGAGGAGCAGGTGCCCGTCATCGACGACGAGTTTGCCAAGGACGTCTCCGAGTTTGACACCCTGGAGGAGCTGAAGGCCGACCTCCGCAAGCAGGTGGAGGAGCGCAAGACCAAAAACGCCGAGGACGCCTTCAAGGCGGCGGTCATGGCCAAGGTCATTGAGAACGCTCAGGTCGTGGTGCCTGACGCCATGGTGGAGTATGAGCTGGATAAGCAGATGGACAACTATGCCAATCAGCTGCAGGGCTCCGGCATGAGCCTGGAGCAGTACCTCCAGATGATGGGCATGAGCATGGAGCTGTTCCGGGAGCAGAACAAGCCCGGCGTGCTCCAGAGCATCAAGTCCGACCTGGTGCTGGAGGCCGTGGTGAAGGCCGAGGGCCTGGAGGCCTCCGAGGAAGAGGTCTCCGCCGAGGTGGACCGCCTGGCCCAGCAGTACGGCATGGAGGCGGACAAAATCAAGGAGGTCATCCCCGCCGAGCAGCTGGCCAACGCGGTGAAGCTGGACAAGGCATCCAAGCTGATCTATGACAGCGCTGTGGTGGAGGCACCTGCCGCTGAGGAAGCCCCCGCTGAAGAAGTGGCCCCCGCCGCTGAGGAAGCGGCGACTGCGGAGGAGTCTGCCGAGTAATTCGACCGGCTTCGCCGTATATTTTCCCTCGCATGGGATATAATGGCTCTGTGGCAGTCTACAGACCCGTATCCCGACTTACAAAGGAGTAGTATCATGAGTTTAGTTCCTTATGTAGTAGAACAGACCAACCGCGGCGAGCGCAGCTACGACATTTTCTCCCGCCTGCTGAATGACCGCATCATCTTCCTGGGGGAGGAAGTGAACGACACCACCGCATCCCTGGTGGTGGCCCAGCTGCTCTATCTGGAGGCCCAGGACCCGGATAAGGACATTCAGTTGTATATCAACTCCCCCGGCGGCTCCGTCACGGCGGGTATGGCTATCTATGACACGATGCAATACATCAAGGCGGATGTCAGCACGATTTGCATCGGTATGGCGGCCAGCATGGGCGCGTTCCTGCTGTCCGCCGGGACGAAGGGCAAGCGGTACGCCCTGCCCAACGCGGAGGTCATGATTCATCAGCCCTCCGCCGGCACCCAGGGCAAGGTCACGGACATGGAAATCGACGTGGCCCACGTCCTGCGCATCAAGCAGCATATGAACGAGATTTTGGCGGCTAACACCGGCAAAACCCCGGAGGAGGTCAAGGCGGATACCGAGCGGGACCATTGGCTCACCGCCCAGGAGGCCAAGGAGTACGGCCTGATCGACGAAGTGATCTCCCGCCGCTGACCCGGACAGGGGTAGGAGGCCCTCCTGCCCCGCCCTGAGCATGAAAAGGAACACAGTTTATGGCTAAAAATGACGAAAAGCGCACAATTCGCTGCAACTTCTGCGGAAAGAGCCAGGACCAGGTCAGGCGTATCATCGCCGGCCCCGGGGTGTTCATCTGCAATGAGTGCGTCGAGCTGTGCAACAGCATCCTGGACGACACCGACACCCGACAGGGTTCCGCCAGCGGCCTGGAAATGCCCGGCAAGCTGCCCACCCCCAAGGAAATCCATGATGTGCTGGACCGGTATATCATCGGCCAGGAGGAGGCCAAGGTGACGCTGTCTGTGGCGGTTTACAACCACTATAAGCGCATCTACTTCGGCGGCGGGGACGATGTGGAGCTGCAAAAGAGCAATATCCTGCTCCTGGGCCCCACCGGCTGCGGCAAGACCCTGCTGGCCCAGTCCCTGGCCAGGATTCTGGATGTGCCCTTCGCCATCGCGGACGCCACCACCCTGACCGAAGCCGGTTATGTGGGCGACGATGTGGAGAACATCCTCCTCCGGCTGGTGCAGGCGGCGGACTACGATGTGGAACGGGCCCAGTACGGCATCATCTACGTGGATGAGATCGACAAAATCGCCCGTAAGAGCGAGAACACCTCCATCACCCGGGACGTGTCCGGCGAGGGGGTGCAGCAGGCCCTGCTGAAGATTCTGGAGGGCACCGTGGCCAACGTGCCGCCTCAGGGGGGCAGGAAGCACCCTCACCAGGAGTTCATCCAGGTGGACACCACCAACATCCTCTTCATCTGCGGCGGCGCCTTTGACGGCATCGAGAAAATTATCGAGAACCGCACCGACCGGAAGAACATCGGCTTCGGTGGCACCGTCCTGACCAGGAAGGAGAAGGAAAGCTCCTCCCTCCTGAAGGAGATTCAGCCCCACGATTTGATGAAGTTCGGCATCATCCCGGAGCTGATCGGCCGTCTGCCGGTGATCACGACCCTTCAGCAGCTGAACCGGGAGCAGCTGGTGCAGATTCTCACGGAACCGAAGAACGCCCTGGTGAAGCAGTACCAGAAGATGATGGAGTACGACAATGTGAAGCTGGAGTTCCAGCCCCAGGCGCTGGAGGCCATTGCGGACATCGCCCTGGAGCGGGGCATCGGCGCTCGTGGCCTCCGGGCCGTAGTGGAGGACGCCATGAGCAAACTGATGTACGAGGTGCCCTCCGACCCCACCATCTCGAAAATCACCATTACACCGGAAGCGGTGCGGCATACGGGCGAGCCGCTGGTGGAGCGGGACGAAAACCGCAAATCCCGTCCCCGGCTGGGCGCGGTGCAGTCTGAGCGCACCACCCGCCGCCGCGGAACCACCGCCTGATGGCTGCCCAAACGTATGACAGGTGTATGACAGGATTCCAAAATTGCCGCAAGCAGCTGCAATCGCTGCCTTGCGGCCTTTTTGACAAAAAGGAGACCCTTGCCCTATGAGTATGAGTGAACAGAACACGATTTTGGAGGAGACACTTCCCGAAGTGGGAGAGACGAAACGTATGCCCGTCATCGCGCTGCGCGGGCTGACCATGTTCCCCAGTATGCTGCTCCACTTCGATGTGGGGCGGCGGGCGTCCGTCAAGGCGCTGGACCGGGTGAACGAGGACGGGGGCACCGTCTTTCTGGTGGCCCAGCGGGACCTGCGGGTGGAGAACCCTGGCCAGGCAGACCTTTACGAGGTCGGCACCGTCTGCGCGGTGCGCCAGGTGCTGCGCCTGCCGGGGGACAACGTCCGGGTCATGGTGGAGGGGCTGTCCAGAGGACGCCTGCTGACCATGGAGCAGGAGAAGCCCTATCTGGCCGCCAGCATCGAAGTCCTGCCGGAGCAGGCCGTCTCTGCCCGGTCGCTGAAAACGGAGCTGTACCTGCGCAAGGGCTGCGAAGCCTTTGAGGCGTACTGCGAGCTGAACCCCAAGCAGACGCCGGACACCCTCATCAACGTGCTGTCCACCCGGAACCCTGGGTATATGGCGGACTATATCGCCCAGAATATCAGCCTCCGGGTGGAGGATAAGCAGCGGATTCTGGAGAAGGAGCAGCCCATTGAACGTCTGGGCCTGATGATTCAGATTCTGAACCGGGAGAACGACCTGCTGCGGCTGGAGCAGGAACTGGAAGGCAAAGTGCAGGAGCACATGAACCAGGCCCAGAAGGACTACTTCCTGCGGGAGCAGATGAAGGTGATTCAGGCCGAGCTGGGGGAGGACCCGGAGGAGGATGACGAGCTGCGGGAGTATCAGGAGAAAATCGCCACGGCAAAACTCCCCGACGAGGTGCGGGAGAAGCTGGAGAAGGAGCTGCGGAAGCTGGCGAAGCAGCCCTTCGGCTCGGCGGAGGCCTCAGTGATTCGGAACTATCTGGACGTCTGCCTGGAGCTGCCCTGGGAGGTGAAAACCAGGGAGCGGGTCAACATCGAGGCGGCCCGCAAGACCCTGGACGCCGACCATTACGGCATGGAGAAGGTCAAGGAGCGCATTCTGGAGTTTCTGGCGGTGCGGAAGCTGGCGCCGGAGCTGAGAGGGCAGATCATCTGCCTGGTGGGCCCTCCCGGCGTGGGCAAGACCTCCATCGCCTCCTCCGTGGCGAAGGCGCTGAACCGGAAGATGGCCCGGGTGTCTCTGGGCGGCGTCCACGATGAGGCAGAGATTCGGGGCCACAGAAAGACCTATATCGGGGCCATGCCCGGCCGCATCATCTCCGCCATCCAGAAGGCCGGGTCCTCGAACCCCCTGATTCTGCTGGACGAAATCGACAAGGTGGGCAGCGACTACCGGGGCGACCCCTCCTCCGCCCTGCTGGAGGTGCTGGACGGGGAACAGAACGCCACCTTCCGGGATAACTTCCTGGAGCTGCCCTTTGACCTCAGCGACGTTTTGTTCATCACCACCGCCAACGACCTCAGTACCGTTCCCCCCGCCCTGAAGGACCGGATGGAGGTCATCGAGCTGTCCAGCTACACCGATGAGGAGAAGCTGCAAATCGCCCGCCGCCACCTGCTGCCCAAGGAGATGAAGCGTCACGGCCTGGACGGCCGCCGTTTCCGGGTGACAGACGACGCCCTGCGGGAAATCATCACCGGCTACACCCGGGAGTCCGGCGTCCGCCTGCTGGAGCGGCAGCTGGCGTCCCTGTGCCGGAAGGGGGCCATGGAGCTGGTCTCTGGCACCGGCAAGCGGGTCACCGTCACCGGCGACAATCTGGAGCAGTACCTGGGTGTCCGTCGCTACACCCCGGAGAAGCTGGCCAAGGCGCCGGAGGTGGGCGTGGTCAACGGCCTGGCCTGGACCAGTGTGGGGGGCGAAATGCTCCAGGTGGAGGTCAACGTGGTGCCCGGCTGCGGCAAGGTGGAGCCCACCGGCAACCTGGGCGAGGTGATGAAGGAGTCCTGCCACTCCGCCATCTCCTATATCCGCGCCCACGCGTCGGAGCTGGGCATCGAGGCGGACTTCTACCAGAAGTGGGACATTCACATCCACTTCCCGGAGGGGGCTGTGCCCAAGGACGGCCCTTCCGCCGGCGTGACCATCACCACCGCCATCGTCTCCGCCCTGACCGGCGCGCCGGTGCGGCCGGACGTGGCCATGACCGGCGAGGTGACCCTGCGGGGCCGGGTGCTGCCCATCGGCGGCCTCAGGGAAAAGACCATGGCCGCCTTCCGCAACGGCATGAAAACCGTCATCATCCCCGCCGACAACGAGAAGGATTTGGAGGAGATTGACCAGACCGTCCGCAAGGCCCTGCAATTCTGCACGGCGGAGCGGGTGGACACGGTGCTGCGCACCGCCCTGCTGCCTGTGCCGGTGCAGAAGGAGAAGGCCCTGACCGTCCCCCAGCCCATCCCCCTGCCGGAGCAGCCCAGAGGGGGCGACAAGCTGGGGATTCAGCAGTGAGGTGACCTATGAATTTGCACAATGCGGCCTATGTCCGCTCGGCGGGCACCCCCAGGGACTTCCTCCATGACCACAAGCCCCAGTTCGCCATGGCGGGCCGCTCCAACGTGGGCAAGTCCTCCGTCATCAACCGGATGCTGGACCGGAAGAACCTGGCCCGGGTGGGCAACTCCCCCGGCAAGACCCGTCAGGTGAACTACTTCCTCATCGACGACAGCTTCTACCTGGTGGACCTGCCGGGCTATGGCTACGCCAAAGTCAACCGTGAGGAAAAGCAGCGCTGGGCACAGCTGATGGAGGCGTATTTTGCCGACGGACAAATCACCCTGGGCCTGCTGATTGTGGACGCCCGGCACAAGCCCTCCAAGGACGATGTGGTGATGGCCAACTGGTTCAGGGAGACGGGCTGCCCCTTCGCGGTGGTGGCCAATAAGCTGGACAAGCTGAAGAAGAGCGAGATTCAGCCCAACCTGGCCCTGATTCGGGAGACCCTGGAATTGGGGGAGAATATCCCCCTGATCCCCTTCTCCGCCGAGAAGGGGGACGGGAAGCAGGAGCTGGTCAGCCTGGTGCTGAACACCCTGGCGAAAAAGTGAGATAAAACAGACGCTGCCTCACGGACAAGAGCCGTGGGGCAGCGGTTTTGATAGGGAAAGAAAACAGATTTTATGCTTCTCAGGGCAGAGCCGTTTATATGCGCTCCGCCTCTCCGTAATAGAACGCGAAGCCTGAATTTTTCACTTTCCTGTAGGGGCGGCCCTCGGCCGCCCTGGGTATGCGCGGGGTGCCGGCGGGCGGCCAAGGGCCGCCCCTACACATATGATTGCATAAACTGCAACCTCTTGCCTGCCTAAGCAGCATCACAGGCAATTCCGCTGGTGTTTTGCGATAGTTGACGGAAGTGAAGCTTTGGTTTTCACGCTCTACTACTCCTCCGCCGCCCTCCGCAGGGTGCAGCTACCCAGCAGCATCAGCACCGGGAAGCACACGGCGGCCAGAATCCCCGCGTGGAGGTCGCCCCCCGCCAGGGAGGAGAGCATCCCCACAAAGGTGGGGCCTGCGGAGCAGCCCACGTCGCCCCCCAGAGCCATCAGGGCAAAGAGCAGCGTTCCGCCCCGCGGCAGCAGCCGGGCGGTCATGCTGAAGGTGCCCGGCCAGAGGATGCCCACAGAGAAGCCGCAGACGCCGCACCCCAGCAGGCTCAGCATGGGCCAGGGGGACAGGGAGATCACCAGATAGCTGACCACGCACAGCCCGGCGCTGAGCTTCATGGTCCGAATCAGGTCGATGTGGGCGCCGTACTTCCCATAGAGGGCCCGGGAGGTGCCCATCAGAATGGCAAAGAACATGGGGCCGCACAGGTCGCCCAGGGTTTTGGACACCCGCAAGCCGGACTCGGCAAAGGTGGAGGTCCACTGGCTCACCGCCTGCTCGCTGGCGCCGGCACAGATCATCAGGACCATTGCCAGCCAGAAGGAGCGCCTGCCCAGCAGCTCCTTCATGGAGAGGCCCTTCTCCCCCTCCTCCAACAGGGAGTAGATGGGCGCCCTGGTAAACAGCACGCAGTTCGCAATGGGAACGATTGCCCACAGCAGCGCCATGATTTTCCAACGCTCTGTGCCGAAGGCCGTGAAGAAGATGGTGGACAGCAGCACCACCCCCACATGGCCCCAGCAGTAAAAGGAGTGGAGAAGGCTCATGGCGCTCTCCTTGCTGTCGGTGGGGCAGGCCTCCACAATGGGGCTGACCAGCACCTCCAGCAGACCGCCGCCCACGGCGTAAATCAGTACGGAGATCACCAGCCCCGCAAAGGGGCTGGGCAGCAGGTCGGGCAGGACGGCCAGACCCATCAGCCCCGCCGCCGCCATGACATGGGCCAGCACGATGGCCGCCCGGTACCCCACCCGGTCGATGAACTTTGGACTAAGAAGGTCTACCACCAGCTGCACCGTGAAGTTGAAGGTGATCAGCAGGGTGATGCTGGACAGGGGGATGCCGTAGGAGGACTGAAAGGTCAGAAACAGCAGGGGGACAAAGTTGTTCACAATGGCCTGCACGATGTAGCCCACGAAGCAGGCTTTGATGGTGTGGTCATAGGAGAGCCGTTTGGTTTGGCTGGGCGTCATGCCGGGCACCTCCGGTTTTAGTTTGGTATCAACAGCCATTATAGCGCCGGAAGGGGCGGTGTTCAAGCCTTTTTCTTTGCACCGGGGAATCTGATTGCGGCGCGCCTTGCATTTCCGGCTGCAATTTGGTAAACTGGGGTTTGATAACGGGCGCTGCCGGATGACCGCGGCGCCGGAAGAAAAAATTTCCCTCAAAGGGCAATTTCATCAACTGATAGCAATCCCCACAAGTGAATGACATTGCCCCGCAGAACGCCAGGAGGACGAACGATGCCCTTTGTCTATGTTTCCATGCCCTTCGAGGGCGGCCGACGGGCGCAGCTGGAGGCTGCGCTGCCCGGCGGCGACTTTTTCTATTGCCCTGCGCCGGAGGTGGACGACGGGGCCCTGGCCAGGGCCGACGTCATCATCGGCAACGTGCCCCCGGCGAAGCTGGCCCTGGCCCAAAAGCTGCGCTTCCTCCAGCTGAACAGCGCAGGCTCTGACAACTACGCGGCCCCCGGCGTGCTGCCGGAGGGGGCGGCGCTGTGCAACGCCAGCGGTGCATACGGCCTCGCCATCTCCGAGCATATCCTGGCCGGGGTGCTGACGCTGATGAAAAAACTCCATCTTTATGCCCGCAACCAGCAGCGCCATGTGTGGCGCAGTGAAGGGCAGGTGCGCTCCATTTTCGGTTCCACCTTCCTGATCGTGGGGGGCGGGGGACATCGGCGGCACGCTGGCGGCGAAGGCCAAAGCCCTGGGGGCCTGCACCGTCGGCGTCCGGCGGACGGCGCGGCAAAAGCCGGCGTTTTTGGACGAGGTGTACACCGTGGACGCCCTGGACGATCTGCTGCCCCGGGCCGACGTGGTGGTCCTCTCTCTGCCCAAAACGCCGGAGACCACCCGCCTGATGAACGCCGCCCGGCTGGGACGCATGAAGCCTGACGGCATCCTGGTGAACGTGGGCCGGGGGGACTGTGTGGTGACGGAGGACCTGGTGGCCGCCCTGCAATCAGGGGCCATCGGCGGCGCGGTGCTGGATGTCACCGACCCGGAGCCGTTGCCGGAAGACCATCCCCTGTGGGACTGTGAAAACCTGGTGCTGACACCCCACGTCTCTGGCTTTTACCACCTGCCTGCGACGCTGTACAACATCCAGTCCATCGCCATCCGCAACCTGACCGCCTGGGGCAGGGGAGAAGGGCTGGAAAATGTGGTGGACTTCTCCACCGGATATCGAAAGCTGCCGGAATCAGAAGAATCCCCCGCTTGTCAAACCGGCAGGGGCGGAGTATAATGGCCTTGTTGGAAAACTACGTGAAGGAGTCGGTTACACCATGAATTACGCAGAGGAATCCCTGAAAAAGCATTACGAATGGCACGGCAAGCTGGAGACCGTGCCAAAGATGGCGGTAAAGGACAAGGAGGCCCTCTCCCTGGCCTACACCCCCGGCGTGGCCCAGCCCTGTCTGGAGATCCAGAAGGACCCGGCCAAGAGCTATGAGCTGA